>URUQ01000020.1 GCA_900551145.1 uncultured Eubacteriales bacterium | reverse complement strand
GCTCGGGCGGTCTCGGAGACGTTGCGGGGGCTTTGCCAAAAGCACTCAACGCACTCGGACACGATTGCAGAGTTATTATCCCGTTCTACAAAGAGGAAATCGGCGAGAGTTATCGCGACGCTTTCCGTTTTGTCGCGTCCACTTTCGTGGAATTGAGCTGGCGCAGACAATACTGCGGTGTATACGAGGCGGTTTACGACGGCGTTACGTACTACTTCGTGGACAACGAGTATTATTTCAAGCGCAAAGGTCTTTACGGACACTTTGACGACGGCGAACGTTTTGCGTTTTTCTCCAAAGCAGTTTTGGAAGTCTTGCCGCTCATTGACTTCTATCCCGATATCATTCACGCCAACGATTGGCACACCGCGCTCACACCCGTGTTCCTCGACGTGTTCTATCGCTTCAACGAGGATTATCAACGTATCAAAACCGTGTTCACGATTCACAATATCGAGTTTCAAGGCAAGTACGGCGACGGACTTATAAGCGACATTCTCGGTCTGCCGTATTGGGCGCGCCCGCTCGTTATGAACGGAGATTGCGTCAACTATATGAAGGGCGGTATCGAATCGTCCAACGCAGTCACCACCGTCAGCGAAACGTATGCCAACGAGATTCTCGATCCGTTCTATTCCTACGGACTCGAAGGCATATTGAGCGAGCGTCGATACAAACTTCACGGAGTCGTCAACGGCATAGACCAAAAAGTGTATGACCCCAAGACGGACAAACGCCTCTTTGCCAACTACACGCTCAAAGACTACGCAAAGAAGAAAGCGGAAAACAAAAAAGCTCTTTGTGAGATGATCGATCTTCCGTTCAACGAAAATCGTCCTCTCGTTGCAATGGTGACGAGACTCACCGAGCAAAAGGGACTCGATCTTGTCGGTACGGTCATCGACGACGTTATGCGTGCGGATATCCAAGTGGTGGTTCTCGGCACGGGCGACTGGAAGTACGAGAATATGATTAAGGCGATTGAGAGCAGATATCCCAACAAATTCCGTGGTATCTTGGCGTTCTCGGGTGACCTCGCAAGCAAACTTTACGGCGCAAGCGATATTTTCCTAATGCCCAGCAAATTCGAGCCGTGCGGACTTTCGCAACTCATCGCAATGAGATACGGTTCGGTTCCCGTCGTGCGCGAAACGGGCGGACTCAAAGACACCGTTCCCGCCTACAATCCGGAGACGGGCGAGGGCAAGGGATTCACTTTCAAGACGTACAACGCATACGATATGCTCGATGCGATTTGGCGCGCGTACGCGACGTACAACGACAAAGATAACTGGAACAAAATCGTCACCAACGATATGAATTCTGATTTTGGTTGGGAAGTAAGTGCCAAAAAGTACGCCGATATCTACAAAAACCTTTGATATAACGTATCAATCCGTTGTAAAACCGCGACTACACGGCAAAACTGTAGTACAATAATAATCTGTAATAAACGACTTTCGTCCGAGGGGGAAGCGGAAGGAAGGAATAATAATGAAATCAAACATTACCCAAAAAGAAATCAAAGCCAACATCTCTGCCGTTCTCACCAGCTACTTCGGTGTGAAACCCGAAGATGCGAGCAAAAATCAAATTTATCGCGCAACTTGTATGGCGATAAGAGATTTGCTCACCAACAAGAGAGTCAACTTCAAGAAAGTTTGCCACGAGCAAAACGCAAAGCAAGTGTATTATATGTCGATGGAATTCCTTCTCGGCAGATCGCTTCGCAACCATCTTTTCAACCTCGGCATCACCGACGAAGTAACCAAAGCGGTTGAAAGTTTTGGCGTAGATATGGAAGAGATTTACGCATTCGAGCCCGACGCGGGACTCGGAAACGGCGGTCTCGGACGTCTTGCCGCCGCTTATATGGATTCGCTCACCTCCTGCGGTTACCCCGCGAGCGGTTTTTCCATACTTTACGACTATGGCATTTTCAAACAAGTCATAGTTGACGGTTGGCAACTAGAACAACCCGACGATTGGCTAAAAGGCGGAGACGTATGGCTTGCTCCTCGTCTCGAAGAGACCTATCAAGTGCGCTTTGGCGGAGTGGTGGACCAAGATTGGTCCGACGGCAAGCTCAAAGTCACTCAACGCGACTGTACCGTGGTTGATGCCGTCCCGTACGATATGAATATCTCGGGCTACGACACCGACGCTGTCAACCGCATAAGACTTTGGCATTCCCAAGCCCCGCAAGACTTCGACATGACGATGTTTTCAAGAGGCGAATACGTCAAAGCAAGCGCGGCAAAAGCTATGGCGGAGTCCATTAACAAGGTGCTTTATCCCGCCGACGACCACATCGAGGGCAAGTCTTTGCGCCTCAAACAACAATACTTCTTCGTATCGGCGTCCATACAGTCCATTTTGCGTCGTCATCTCAAAACCAATCCGAGCCTTGACAACCTTGCGGACTGCGTGGCAATCCACATTAACGATACGCACCCGACGCTTTGCATACCCGAACTTATGCGTTTGCTCCTCGACGAGTACGGATACGGTTGGGATCAAGCGTGGGAAATCACAACCAACACCATTTCTTACACCAACCATACGGTTATGGCGGAAGCTCTCGAAAAATGGCCTCAAAACCTCTTCCAAAGCCTTCTTCCGCGTATCTACCAAATCGTGCAAGAGATCAATCAACGCTTCTGTGGTGAGCTTTGGGAGTATTATCCCAACAATTGGGACGTCGTCAACCGCAACGCAGTGCTTTCCAACGGTCAAGTGAAAATGGCAAATCTTTGCCTCGTCACCTCGCATACAATCAACGGTGTTTCTGCATTGCATAGCGAGATTCTCAAAAACGACGTTTTTGCGGATTATTACCGTATGCACCCCGAGAAGTTTACCAACGTCACCAACGGCATTACGCACAGAAGGTGGGTTGCACAAGCAAATCCGCGTCTTGCTTCGCTCGTTACCGAACTTATCGGCGACAAGTGGCTCAAAGATGCCGACGCTTTGCAAGACTTGCAAAAGTATATGGGTGACAGACAAGTCCTCGACAGACTTGCCACAATCAAGCGCGCCAACAAAGAAGACCTTGCAAAGTATATTCTCGAACACAACGACGTCACCGTCGATCCCGACAGTATTTTCGATGTCCAAGTCAAGAGATTGCACGAGTACAAGCGTCAACTCCTCAACGCACTCAATATCCTCGATTTGTATTTGAGATTGAAGGAAAATCCCAATCTCGATATCCAACCGCGCACGTTCATCTTCGGCGCAAAGGCTGCAAGCGCATACTATATGGCAAAGCAAATTATTCGCTTTATTTGCGCTCTCGGCAAACTTGTCAACAACGACCCCGACATCAAGGGCAAAATCAAAGTCGTTTTCCTTGAAAACTACCGCGTAACACTTGCCGAAATCATTATGCCGGCAGCTGAAGTCAGCGAACAAATCTCTCTTGCGGGCAAAGAAGCAAGCGGTACGGGCAACATGAAGTTTATGATAAACGGTGCGCTCACCATCGGCACTCTTGACGGTGCAAACGTCGAGATTCACCAAGAAGTGGGCGACGGCAACATCTTCCTCTTCGGTATGCTTGCCGACGAAGTCGAAGCACTTTGGAAACAAGGTTACAATCCATCGTACTATTATCAAACCAATCCCCGTATCAAACGCCTTATCGACACGCTTCGTCAAGGCGTGGGTGGCATCTCGTTCGGTGAAATTGCAGATTCGCTCACCATCGGTCGTGGCGGTCAACCCGACAGCTATATGGTGCTTGCCGACTTTGACAGTTACTCCGCCGCACAAGAGCGCGTCAACGCAACTTACCTCGACAAAGAAACGTGGAATCGTATGTCTCTCGTCAACATTGCCAAAGCAGGCTTTTTCGCAGCGGACAGGGCTGTGGAGGAGTATGCTCAACGCATCTGGAACCTTAAAAAGATTTGTCATTGAGCGAATAGCATTGTCAGACGCACCTTGCCGCCAAGTCACGTACGCATAGTACGTTTGGCTTGTCGGCAGGATACGTCTTTCGCGCTCTTCATCTCAATGACAAACTTTTTACAAGAAGTGTATATGAGCAAATAGCGTTGTCACTGTGCATCCGCTTCAAAATCGCGTACGCTTAGTACGCTTGGTTTTGCTTCGGATGCGCAGTTCCTTGCTCTTTATCTCATTTGCGCACTTTTTGATACAAAAAGATTTGACATTGAGCGAATAAAACTTTGATATAGTGTACTTATTAACGGAATGTGCTTATTCGAAGTTCGAGTCGCAAGGCGACGAGCGGATAAGTGCCGAGCTTGATGAAAAGTACAAGCGACTGCGCCGTGTTGTTGCGTAGCTGGCGCACAAAGCGCAGTGGCATAATGAGAGGACGATACTTATTATGCGAGTGCCGTTGTCTCCCCCGCGAGCGACGAACGCTTTTGTAGTGAATTGTCCTTATACGAGTGGTGGGAGAAATGCCGGCGTGTCCGGAAAGAGGGGGTTATTGCATTAAAGGAGTTACGACGATACTCTTTTTAGATTTACAAGATAAAAGGAAACAGTGTGCAAATGAATACACAAAATCTTCCAAAATTATTAATTATTAATTAATAATTATTAATTAAATAAACAATATGTACTCACCTCTTATTCACAAAAAGCCGTACGGTGCAAGCGTAGCAAATCAAGCTACGACAATTACTTTTCCTATCGATAGCAATATGCACATCGATAGGATGTTTGTCGTATTGCGCCAAATCTTCGGCAAAGAAGGCGAGGTGCTTTGCGGGCGCAATGAGCGCATAGAATTGCCCTTCGCTTATGCAAAGGACGGCATAGACTATTTCGTCGGCACGTTTGCTCTTTCGGAGTGGGGTATTTGGAAATATCGCTTCGAGGGAGAATTTGCAAACGGGGATTTGGCGTTTTTCGGCAGAGGTCTCGACGGTACGGCTATAAGAGGAGATTGGTTGCCGGAATGGCAGTTGACCGTTACGGAATGTGACTATAAAACGCCGAATTGGGCAAAACGAGGCGTAATTTATCAAATATTTGCAGATAGATTTTGCAAAAAAGGCAATATCCCGTTCACAAAGCGCGGACGTCTGCACTCCGATTGGTACGAGCGTCCCGATATTGCCGAGGACGGCAAAGTCTATCGCGCGGACGACTTTTTTGGCGGTAATATCGAGGGGATTATTTCCAAACTCGATTATATCCAAAGCCTCGGTGTAAAGTGCATATATCTTTCGCCGATTTTCAAGTCTTGTTCAAATCATAGATACGACACGGGTGATTATCTTGCCATTGACGAGTTGTTTGGCACGGAAGAGCAATTCAAGAGGTTGCTGGACGAGGCAAACGATCGCGGAATTGAGATTATGCTTGACGGAGTATTCAATCACACGGGCGCGGATAGCAAGTACTTCAATCGCGAGGGAACTTACGACACGCTCGGCGCATGTCAAAGCAAGCAATCTCCCTATTACGATTGGTATTATTTCACGCATTATCCCGACGAATACGCTTGTTGGTGGGGAAGCACCGTCGTGCCCACGGTCAATAAGAGCGCGCAAGGTTACAGAAATTTGGTGCTCGGAGAAAACGGCGTGATTGACAAGTGGTCCAAGCTCGGCGTAAAGGGTTGGAGACTCGACGTTGTGGACGAGTTGCCGATAGATTTCACCTACGACCTATGTTCTCATATCAAAGACGAGGACAAAGATATGCTCATAGTCGGTGAGGTGTGGGAAGACGCTTCCACTAAAATCGCGTACAGCGAGTGGCGTCCCTATTTTATGGGCAAGCAACTCGATTCGGTTATGAACTATCCTTTCAAGGAAGCGATTTTGGCGTACACTCTCGACGGTGACAAAGACGCATTTATATCTCGAGTCGGCGATATATTGGAGCATTATCCCAAGCAATCTCTCGATTGTCTTATGAATTTGATAGACAGTCACGACACCGCGCGCGCAATCACCACGCTTTCGGGCGTAAAACCGCCTCGCGACAAAAGGGACAGAGCGGACTTCCGCTTATCACGAGAGCAGTACGACCTTGCAAAGCGCAGACTCCAATTCGCAAGCACGTTGCAATACGTTTTGCC
Source organism: uncultured Eubacteriales bacterium (assembly GCA_900551145.1). GTDB lineage: Bacteria > Bacillota > Clostridia > Christensenellales > CAG-917 > CAG-475. The sequence continues at coordinate 8,130 of URUQ01000020.1, read as the reverse complement.
GGGTGTGCCTTGCGTGTTCTATGGTGACGAAGCGGGCGTTCAAGGTTGGGAAGACCCGCTCAACAGAGGCACTTATCCGTGGGGAAGAGAAGATACCGACCTCATAAATCACTATCAGACTCTCGGCAAATTCCGTGAGAATTACGCCGAATTTTTGCAAGGCGAAACGCATTTCGTTCCCGACGCCGACAAACTCGTTATGCAAAGAGTATGCGAGCAAGGCACTCTCGAAGTCGTTGCAAACGGCTTAAATATTTGCGTATCCGTCAACGGGAAAACGGTGCTGAACGTTTAGTAAAATCACAAAACGCAAGATATAAGCAAGATTGCGCAAAGCAACCCAAGTCGCAACGAAAAAGGCTTATAACAAAAAAGTCGCAATATGCGACAAAAACGGTGCATCCAAAGTCATACAATATAAGCATAGAGGTGATATTATGTGTATATTTGACTTACTGGACGCACTTTTTTCAACCCGAAATTCAAGCGTATCAAAGAGCGCAAAAAACGAAACCTCTTCCGAAGAAGAGGATTGGCTTTACGAATGTATAGAGTGTGACGAACTCGTAGAGGACTGCGAGTGCGACGACTGTAAAGACGAAGATTGCGACGAGTTTTGATAGAAAATATCCAAAAACTCGTTGCTATCAAACTTGATTTTTGCGGTTTTGTAAAAACAATTTTACAAGGCGTTGTATATTAATAATACATGCAAAAATCAATATTCAAAGGCGCTACAATCAATATCCACGCAAGCCGATTTTTGCCACTTTTCCGTCAAACAGCGTCTTGAATTTTTCCGCTTCGTCCTTTTCTACGGGAGAGAATCCGTGCGCAATGCACCCTTCGTTGTCCTTGTATTTTTGCATAAAATACTTTTTCGCGCCGTTTATCAAATCGGCAATCTCCCTCATATCTTCGGCGGTATGGAATTCTTTTATAAGAGTGGTGCGGAACTCGTAATCGACGTTTCCGTTTAGGAGCGTTTCCACGCTCTCTTTTATTTTTGCCGTGTCCACTTCGTTGAGCCCAACGGTGACGGCGTATTTTTTGAGACTGTTTTTGACGTCCATAGCGACGTAATCGACGAGCTTTTCGTCGAGCACCGACTTCAAAACGTCGGGGCGCAAACCGTTGGTGTCAAGTTTCGTGAGATAACCCATATCGCGTACTTTACTCAAAAAATCTTTCAAATCGGGTTGCAAAGTAGGTTCTCCGCCCGTTACACACACCGCGTCCACGAGTCCTTTGCGCTTTTGAAGGTAGTCAAATACCTCGTTTTCGTCTATTTGCTCGGCTTTGACATTGCCTACGACGAGCGCGCCGTTTTGACAAAACGGACAGCGGAAATTGCACCCGCCCGTAAACACGGTGCAAGCGATTTTTTCGTCAAAATCAACCATTGAAAATTTTTCGTATCCACAAACTATCATAAATTTATTTTAGCACACGAAATAGCATTAGGACAATAGTTTTATTCAATTTGTCCGCTTTATCTTTGAGGTGTGCGGATTACGTCATACTTATTTTCGTGTTTAGAAGATTACACAGTTATCGATAGTTGTGCTATGCCATTCGCAATAATTGCAAAAAGTTGGCAATATTCTCTCGAGAGTGCTTGTAAAAGGAGGTAAATTTTTCGCTTTTGAGCCAAAATTGAGTATTTACATTTGTTTTTTATTCCTATATAATAAATATGTATTTATTATCGCGCGCACGCACGTACAATAGATATAGACATTTGATATGGAGAAGACTATGAAGAAAAAAGAGACGCCCGCTCCCGTGTTGGACGAGAAAGGCAGACCACCGCTAAAACTCAACTATCCGCAGACGTTCAAGGTCGGCTTTGCGTTTGCAATCATTATGCTGTTTTGGACGGCATACGACTTTGTCGTGCCCCTTTTGCTTGAACAAGCGTACGGACTTCCGAGCTGGGCGCGCGGTATAATTATGGGACTTGACAACTTGCTTTCGTTGTTTATGTTGCCGCTTTTCGGCAAACTCAGCGACAATGCAAAAGGCAAACTCGTCAAGAAGTGGGGCAGACGTACTCCGTTTATCGTCATCGGCACGGTATGCGCGGTGGTGCTTATGGTCTTTGTGCCCGTCGTCACACTCCGACAAGCAGAAAAAGCGGACAAATTGACCACAAGCATAGAAGCTAAACTTGACAGCAACGAGTTTATGGAACCGCTTCTTACGGAGTGGTATGACAACGCAGTCGCAGGAAAAGAAGGCAGTGCCAACTATTGTGACTTGACGTACCTCAATCAAAAAGGCAATAACGTATCAAGAGAAGAATTTATTTCGTTGCGCTATTATAGCAAGATGACGTCAAAGAAAGCCGTTCTCAATATGATTGGCAACACGACTTATTACTATGATGCCAACGGCGACGGAAAGTTTACCGATGATGAAATAGTCACCGACTTGTCCGCACAATCACCCGTTGAAGGCAAAACCTATCAAAATCTTCTCGATAGCAACGCCTCTTACAAAAAGTACGTTGCCGCGGGTATGAACAACTACATAAGCAACGAAATTCACGAGAAATGCACCAAAACGTCGGAAGGTGTCAAGAGTCTCGTTGTTTATATGGTCATCTTGCTCCTCGTGCTTATCGCAATGGCAACTTTCCGTTCTCCCGCTGTTGCGCTTATGCCGGACGTCACGCCAAAACCGCTCCGTTCGCAAGCCAACGCAATCATCAATCTTTGCGGCGGTGTAGGCGGTGCGATAGCGTTCTTGATTTACACGGTGGTGCTGTTCGGTCAACGCCTTGAAAACTACGTAATCATATTCGGTTCGGTCGCAGGCGGAATGCTCTTGCTCCTTGCTGGCTTCCTCGCACTCGTCAACGAGCGCAAGATGGTTGCAAAGTGCCAAGAGATTTGCAAAGAGTATGAAATCGACGACTTCGCAGAGGGCGAAAACCCCGATGCAGAGAGATTTGCGGAAGAACTTATCAGCGAAGGCGATGCGGAATACAATCTTGACAGCAAGCCGTCGGGTGACGCACAACAATTGCTCGATACGGGCGCAAAAGCGGAAAACAAAGAGCGAATCGCTCCCGAAACGCTTGAATTTGCTCAACAAGTGGTGGAAAACACCAAGAAAAAACGTCAAACTCCCAAAGAGTGGTGGAGCGCAAAGAGCGAACTCGAAAGAGGCAGACTCAAATCCTTTGCTCTCATTCTCGCTTCGATCTTTATGTGGTTTATGGGCTACAACGCGGTATCTTCCAACTTGTCCATCTACACCACCAAGGCACTCAACCTTTCGGCAGGTATCGCGTCGATCATCTCGGGCGTATCTATGGGTATAAGCGCAATCGCATTTATCCCCGTCGGATATATGGCGGCAAAGATCGGTAGAAGAAAGTCTATTATGATAGGCTTTGGCATGGCAGTCGTGTCATTCGTTCTCATCTTTGCGGCGGTATCTCCCAACGACAATGCTGCAATTCCCGCAGTACTCTTTGCCTTGTTCTACCTCATCGCGGGCTTTGGTCTTATCATTGCCAACGTCAACACGTTTCCGATGGTCACCGAGCTTTCCACGGCGGAAACGGTGGGACAATACACCGGTTACTACTATATGGCAACCATGTCCGCCCAAGCAATCACCCCCGCAATCGGCGGTGCGATTATGGACGCGGGCGGCAACAAATATTTGTTCCTTTACAGTGCAATATGCGTTGTTATCGCAATCGCGCTTATGATATTCGTAAAACACGGCGACAGTGCAATGACCGCAAAGGGCAGAAAACTTACCAAAGAAGAGAAGAAACAAATAAGACTTGACGCGTTGGACGCGGACTAAAAAAGCGATATGCTTACGGACGGCACGCAATAGCGTGTCGTCCTTTTTTTATATCGCTTTTTTAGTCCTACTACCGCGCAACCGATACACGCTATCAGTTTAAGCAAGGACAAAAACTCCTACCGTAGTTTCGCTATATCGCTTGCTTGGTGTTTGCACCAACGGTGCAATATCACTTTTGGCACAAGCCAAAAATATCACTTGCCAAAGGCAAATATCACTTTCACTTTGCGAGAATATCACTTAACGAAAAAGACACGCAATCGCGTGTCTTTTTCGTTAGTCGTTGAGTTTTAGCATCGTAAATCCTTGTTTTGCTTTGCAAAGTGGGCACATATCCCACGCTTCTTTGCTTTCGGCTTCGTATCCGCAGCCAGAACACTTCCATTTTACGGGTTTTTCCTTTTTGTACATTGTATCGTTTTTAAGCTGGTTGTACAAGTCCTCAAACATAAGTTTGTGACAATGCTCCACGTCCGAGAGCATTTTGAACGCGTTTGCGATTTCTTCAAAACCCTCTTCGCGAGCGGTTTTTTCAAATACTCGATAGGTCTTTACTTCGCTTTCCTCGTCCTCGGCGGCAAGTTTGAGATTTTGTTCCAAATCCCACTTTTCCTTGAACGGATAACCCGCGCAAATTTCGATATTTTCAATGGTTTTGTTGCTTGCTTGTTGGATAAAGGTGTAAAGCACGCGTGCGTGATTGAATTCGTTGTACACCACCTTGTCTATGACTTCGGCAAGGGCGTTGTAGCCCTCGTTGCGTGCGCCGTATTCAACGAACCTGTATCTCGTCATTGCTTGTGTTTCGCCCGCGTAAGCGCGAGCGAGGTTTGAAAACGTTTTGCTGTCGATGAGTTTCATATACGATATCTCCTTTTTGTGATATATGAATTATTGCAATTTGAGCGCGTTTTTATACGGGCGGCATGCCACAATCCGCGCGAAAATGCCAAAAAGGCGGATTTTTGCAAAAAGGCTTTTAATAATCGCAACAAAGTGGTATTATAATCGCAGAAATAAAAGTTTGGCGACTTAAGTCGCAAGGAGTATATATATGAGTGATTGTACGCATGATTGCGGTTCTTGTTCCAAGGACTGCTCGTCAAGAAGTTTGATTGTCGAGCAAAATAAACTTTCGGATATCAAAAAAGTTATTGCCGTCGTAAGCGGTAAGGGCGGCGTGGGCAAATCTCTTGTCACGTCTTTGCTTGCCGTAGGCAAAGCCAAAGAGGGCAAAGCGGTCGGAGTTTTGGACGCCGACATAACGGGCCCGTCCATTCCGCGCGCTTTCGGCATATACGGCGGAGTTGAGGGCGACTCCAACGGCATTTATCCGCGTCAAAGCGATTTCGGTGTGAGAGTGGTGTCTTCCAATTTGCTTTTGGACGACGAAACCGACCCCGTTATATGGCGCGGACCCGTGATTGCGGGTATGGTGAAACAATTTTGGACGGACGTCGTGTGGGGAGACCTCGATTTTCTCTTCGTCGACTGCCCTCCGGGAACGGGTGACGTGCCTCTCACCGTTTTCCAATCCATCAAACTCGACGGCATAATCATAGTCACCTCACCGCAAGACCTCGTGTCTATGATAGTCGAAAAAGCCGTCAAAATGGCAAACAAAATGAATATCCCCATCTACGGCGTAGTGGAGAATATGAGCTATATCGAATGCCCCGATTGCGGAAAGAAAATCGACGTTTTCGGCACGAGCAACGTTGACAAAATCGCAAACGATTTCAACCTCAAAGTGCTTGGCAAACTCCCCATAGATCGCAATATAGCAAGTGCGGTTGACCAAGGTAAAGTGGAACAACTCGACGCAAGCAAGTACCTTGCGGACGCTCTAAGGGCAATCGAAAAGTAATATGACAAGGCGCGAGATAGCAGAAAAGAACTTCGTCCAAGGTTACAGTTGCGCGCAAGCGGTGGTTCTTGCCTTTTCGGACGTCACGGGCTTTCAAGGCGAGCAAGCGTTGCGCCTTTGCTCGTCCTTTGGCGGAGGAATGGGCAGACTCAGGGAAGTGTGCGGTGCGGTAAGCGGTATGTTCATTGTCGAGGGGCTTTTGGAAGGATACGACTATCCGGACAAGCCTGACGCAAAGCAATGCAAAACTGCCCATTACGCACGCATACAAGAACTTGCGCACCGCTTCAAACAAATCAACGGCTCCATCGTATGCCGTGAGATTTTGGGAGCCCGTGCAAGCACTTCACCCGTCCCCGATGACCGCACTCCCGAGTATTACAAGACGAGACCGTGCGCCAAAATGTGCGGTGATGCCACCGAAGTGCTTGAAACTTTCTTGCACGAGCGTGGAATAATAAAGTAAAATCCGACGGATACTAATTCGGAGCGTACTTATTAACGGTATGTGCTTATTCAGGGCTGGAGGCGCAAGGCGCCGACCGCATCGAACGCCGAGCTTGACGATTAGTACAAGCGACTGCGCCATTCTGTTGCGTAGCGGCGCACAAAGCGCGTGGTATAGATAGAGAAATGTCCCTATTTATGCGAAGGCCGAGTGTGTCCCCCCGCGGAGCGGTTCCGTGGGTTCCCTCAAGTACTGCATAGAGGGGGAACGGAATAGGGGAAACGCCTGAGGAAGGGGGTAATGTCAATTTTTCGCGTGGAGTGATATTGCATTAAAGGAGTTTGGCTACACTATATTAGTGTAACGCAAAAGGTACTTTATATGGAATATTGTAATAAATAAAGTGCCAATTTGCACAATATAACCCTATGAGTTTCTACGACGTCGTATACGAACAAGTAAAGAAAATCCCCGGCGGGAAAGTGGCAACCTACGGACAAATCGCAGCGTTGTGTGGCTCTCCGCGCGCTTCGCGTGCAGTGGGGTACGCGCTTCATTTCAACCCCGATCCCGAACACATTCCTTGCTTCAGGGTGGTTAACCGTTTTGGCAGATGCGCCCCCGCGTTTGCTTTTGGTGGTCCCAAGGTCCAAGCCAATCTTCTCCGTGCCGACGGCATCGAGGTTGACAAAGACGGCTACGTCGATTTGGACAAATATCAATGGAATCCGTATAGTTATAAGCAATAAAAATTCCAATCCGATGCGGGTGTCCTAACCAGTGTCATTTCGAGGGAGTAAAACGACCGTGGCAATCTAGGCGATAGCCGCATAGTTCGATATTTTTAAAATAAAAAAGCGCACCGTGTCGGCGCGCTTTTTTGTTTGATAATATCAATAGTTGTGATAAGTGCCGTTGTCGTCAAACCAACCGACGGCGTTGTAATTGTTGTCGTAGACTTTGTCGTTGTCGTCAATGTAGCCGATTTGGCGGTTGTTTGAATCGTACATTTTCCCGTTTTCAGAATAGCCTGCGTCGCGATATCCGTCCTTGTAATTGACTCTGTTTGACGGGGAAGAGAAGTATCCGCCACTGCTTTGCTCGTTTGCCGACGAAGAAGACGATGAGGACGATGACGAAGACGTTGAGGAAGACCGCTTTGACGGAGAAAATATTATCCGTTGTATGCTTTCGTGAAAGGCTTTTGAATCTTCAATGGATTGAATTCTAAATCGCATATCTTTATCCGTAGACGAGTATCGTTCAAGGAAAGCAACTTGTTCTTCGTATTTTTTCACAGTGTTTTTTTGTCTTTTGCGCACGATAATATCAATCGTTATCACTATTGCGCCAAGAACGATAAGTACTGCGGGAATAACTTTACTGTAAAGGTTAATCATTCTTTCGCTCGTATTGCTTATGTCTGCGGTCTTTAATTCTATTTTTATACTTAACATTATTAAGACACCGAGCGCGGCAAGCACTATGCCGGTAATTATAATTCCGATAAATGTATTCTTTTTGCAGTCAAGCGTGTTTTCAGCATAGTGCGCTTTCTTTCTCGTCTCGTACAAGATATCTGCGTACGCCGAGGAATACGCTGTTTGGCGTTTGTCTATCGGTGTTGTTGCGTCTATCTTGTCGAAGACGGATTGATTTTCTTTTCTAATATCTTCGATAGTCATATCAGTTTGCCAAATTTGCCATATAGGCAAGGTAGTTTTCCGCAAGGGCGGTTGCTTCTGCTTGGGTGGATTTGCTGGTTGCGACGTAGAATTTGAGTTTCGGCTCAGTACCGCTCGGGCGGACGCAAATCCAGTCCCCGTTTTCAAGGTGGATTTTGAAAGCGTTGGTCTTTGGCAAGTCGATGTCTTCAACCTTTCCGCAAGCGTACGTCTTTTTGCGCGTCACGAAGTCGCTTTGCGCAAGCACTTTGACACTCGCGATTTCGGTGAAGGAAGTGGAACGGATTTTGTTCATAATATCC
>URUQ01000019.1 GCA_900551145.1 uncultured Eubacteriales bacterium | reverse complement strand
TCTACACCGTCTAATTCGTCGGCAGCGTCAGATGTGTATAAGAGACAGTATCTGTGGTGCACCAATACGATCCTAAATTGAACCATTAGACAGAATGGAAAAATTAGGCTCGTATTATTTTATTTCTTAGTTTACCCGTATATGGCCACATATCTCTGGCGCATTTTGATGAAGTATTCAAAAACAGTGGATTGCGCTCGTTCAAGTATTGCGGCGATTTCAGGATAACTCAATCCGTTTTGCCTGCATCCGAGCGCAATTCGCATATTGTCCGTCAAATTAAGGCTGTCAACAATGGAATCATAGACGGTATAGTCTTTTACAACATCTTCTTCAATCTCGCAAGACGGTTCTCTGACAGGCGTTAAAGCATCAAGGCTCACGGAACGGAAATAATCGCTTGTTTTTCGTGTTATAAGTTTAGACATCGCTCTAATGCACGCGATCTTTACTGTTATTGCCTTGCCCTTTTTATCGTGTGTCAAAACGTCGTTTAATCGCTTTCCGTAATGATTGCAAAGGAATAGAACGCATTCTTGCACTAAATCATAACTGTCGCTGAACGTGTGGTTAATATCGTTTTTACGCCTTATATCAACGCATAGGTCTGCATACATCTTTTGCATTTTGGCGCCCATATAACCGATAAGGAATCGTGTTTCATACATCGCCAACCGTTCTGCCATTGCAAGAACGTTGTTTTGAGAGATTGTTTCTTTGAAAACGTCATAATCTTTGATGTGGTTTTTCATTTTGTATATACGCTCCGAGTTTTATTTGCCTTTCGGCAACAAGACGGCGCAGCACCGAGAAAACTCAAAAACGTATACATTAAAATCACACTATGCCTATGTCAACGACCGGCGTAAATTATTGCGCTTACAATAAAATAGCCCATATCGAACAAGCAATAATTTTGCCGTTGATATAGGCTTTTCTCTGTGCTAAAACGTCACGCCGAAAGGCAATGAAACTCGGAGTAGTTAATCAAGATATTATACATTTTGGTTGTGCACAAAATTTGTGCGCAACCTCTTTAATCTAAAAACATGGCATAATAGACATATTCTTTTATGCTATTCTCACTCCCACCACACTTTACCAATCCACACCATGTGGATTGGTTTTTTACTATAAAAGAAGCCCGATGCTGGTCGGACTTCTTTTATCGAATTCGATTTATTATTGTCAATATGTTGTTGTCGATATTATGCCGTTGTTTTTCCAATGATATTTTATTTTACAAAAACAATGTTTTGCCGTTTGTCATATCGTTAACAGGCATCCTATCGGCGCATTTTATCTGACGATAAACAAGTCTGCGTCCGCGGCGACAAAATCGAACGTTGTCGCACCGATTGCCCTCATAGAATATGCAAAACCTACGTTGTCTTTGTTTCCGATAAGCGCGTTGGTTGCAATCGTACCTATTTGGACGTTCAAATCCTCGATTGAACCGATTTTGAGGATCGTGTCAAGCGTTTTAAACAAGTCCGCGGTGTCGTCGGAAGAAAGATTATTTAATGTAAGCGATTTGTGCGATACGGCATATTCAAAGCCGTTTTTATCAGTCTTATCGACGCGCACGGTTGACGATACGTAAAGAGTGTCGGGGATATACTTTTTGACGTATTTGTACGGAAAACCGTCCATATCCGCTTTAAACGGCGAAAGATCGAGCTTTGCCACGACATTGAAGTCCGCGCTACCGTTGTCCGAACAATTGGAAAAATCGACTTGCACGATAGATACCGCAACTTCCTTATCGCCCAGCTTCAACTTCCCTCCCGTTTGAGCAAAAAGTACCGTTTGAGCGATTGCGCCCACCTGCTTTTCCGTGAGCGAAACGTTGCCGGTCAACGTTTTGCCGGCGAGTGCTTGGAAATCGACGTAATAACCGTTGTATCCCTTGCCGTCTTGATATACGATAAGCCCGCCCAATTTGGCATTGACGGTATCTTTCATATCAACAAAATCGCCGTCACCGTATGCGTTTGGACAAAGCGTGCTTTCGTCAACACGTTCGTTTAGCGTTTTGAGTTGGTCTGCTGTGCGGAAAAGATCGATCCCGTACGTGGAACGCACGTAAAAATACGCGCCGAAAAACGCAGCGACGACTATCAACACGAGAACCAATAAAGTGATAAGTATTGCTTTTATTGCTTTCATAGTTTTTTTCTCTCATAAAAGGTGTTTTGCACCGCCCTTATCGACGGCTTTATTATTATACCATTTTATGTGTTCAGATACAAGCCCCGTTTATCACTCGACATAATCGTTGTTTTTCAACCGTACAAAAACCACATCATCATCGATTGTTCGCATTGCTCATATCAACTGTTTAAGCGAAGTTGCGAATTGAACATAACAAGCCGTATCGCAAACCATTTAACTTGACAAATCACAGGTTCGGACTAATAATGTATTCATAAATATTATACCTAATACTAAAAGAAGAATCCGTGACGGATGACAAAAGACAGACTATGCGGAATTCTTCAAAATCTATAAAAGGAGAACCGATTATGTTTGAAAAACTTGATCAAATCAAGCCTGCGCTAAAAAAACTCATAGCCGAGCTTGACAAGACGTACGATTACGCGTCGGTGCTTGCGGTGGAAGACGATAATCGCAGTTGGAGAATAAGTCGCACGGGCAAAAGAATAAACAATAAAGGTCTGGGCGGCGGCTCGGGCTACGTGGTGAGAGTGTTTGACCAAACCGGCTGTGCGGAGTATTCTTTCAACGAATTCTCCGAGGACAGAATCCCTCAAATCGTGATGACGATGGGCGAGCGCATAGCGCAAGAGGCAAAGAATATTCCGAGCGGAATAACGCCTCTTCCCACCCCCATTCCGAGCGACGAACCCGCGATACTCAAAAAGGTCGGCGGATACAAAATCAATCCGAAGGAAATGGGTGACGAGGCAATTCTTGCACGTCTCGAAGGAATACGCAACAAGGCGTTGACGGTGGACGGTGTGCTTGACGCAATCGCAACGATATCGTACAGAGCGTTCAGAAAACTGTTCATATCCAAAAATCGCGACCTTGACCAAACCGTGATGTACACCAACGGCGCGATTATGGCAATGTCCCAACGCGGAGAAGAAGTTTTGGACGCATACAAGGGATTCTCCACTCTCGGCGGAGCGGAACTTCTCGACGAAATGGACGAATACGCTTTGACCGTCGCAAACGAAGCTGTCGAGCTCTTAAAGAGCGAGCCGATGATTCCCGGCGAATACGACTGCATTTGCGACCCGGACACCACGGGTATGATAGTCCACGAGGCGTTCGGACACGGCGTGGAAATGGATATGTTCGTCAAAGACAGAGCGCTTGCATCGAGTTTCATAGACGAGCGCGTCGCAAGCGACCTCGTGACCATGCACGACGGAAATGCGGTTGACGATACGGCAACTTGCTGGTTTGACGACGAAGGCACTTTCACGGGTGATACGGTCGTTATCGATGGCGGCATTTTGAAACGCGGTATGTGCGATGCGCTTTCCGCAAGTCGCCTCGGCGTAAAGCCCACAGGCAACGGCAGACGCGAAAGCTACGAGCGCAAAGTGTACACGCGTATGACCAACACCTATTTCGAGGGCGCAAAAGAAGGCGTAACTCCCGAAGATATGATTGCGTCAATCAAATACGGCTTTTTGCTCGAATCCCCCTCGAGCGGTATGGAAGACCCTAAAAACTGGGGTATTCAATGTATGGTTACAAAAGCAAGGGAGATCAAAGACGGCAAACTCACCGGCAAAATCTACTCCCCTATCGTGCTTACAGGTTACGTTCCCGACTTGCTCAAATCGGTGAGTATGATGAGCTCTTCCCTCGTAACGTGCGGTAGCGGTTTCTGCGGAAAAGGCTACAAAGAATGGGTTAAAGTGTCCGACGGCGGTCCTTATATGAAGGCGCGCATAAGACTTGGCTGAGAGGTGATATTATGATAGAAAAAATCAAAAAAGCTTTGGCAGAATCAAATATCGAGCGTTGGAGAATAAACGAAGTCAAAGAGGAGTCGGCGGAACTGTTTTTCGTCAAGCACAATCTCGACACGAGGCGTATAAAAGACACACATAAATGTGTCGTTACGGTATCGAGAGAGCTCGAAAAAGACGGCAAAAAACTCGTCGGAGACACGGGTGCGAATATCAATCCGTCTATGTCCTACGCCGAAATAAAGAAAGAAATCGAAGATGCGTATTTTGCGGCGCAATTTGCGATGAACCCGTATTACGCACCACCTAAAAAGGTAGTATCGGACACCGTCGAAAAACACAACGAACTCGCCACCGCTCCGCTTGCTCAAAGCGCGGGCAAAATGGCGGAAGCAATCTTCTCCGCAGATACGAATAAGCACGCCTATATCAACTCGACGGAAGTGTTTTGTCACAGACTTTATTGCCATATCCTCACTTCCGAGGGTACGGACGTATCTTTCACCGACGCAACTTGCAAGGGTGACTACGTGGTGCAATGCAAAACTCCCGATGACGTGGAACTTATCAATCAATTTGAATACGACGACGTAAATACCGACGCGCTCAAACAAGGTGTAAAAGAATATCTCGATTTCGTATACGACAGAGCGTGCGCGAAAAAGACGCTCAAAAGCGGAAAATACGACGTCGTTTTGAGCGGTAAAAACCTTGCGGAAATCCTCTCTTATTACACCGAAAAATCCGCAGCGGATATGATTTATCCCGGATATTCTTCTTGGAAGGAGGGCGAAGCCGTACAAGGCGAAGTAAAGGGTGATGCGCTTGATTTGACGCTGATTGCGACACGTCCGTTCAGCGGTGACGGCATAAAGATGCAAGACCTCGAAGTTATCGAAAACGGCAAACTTCGCACAATACACGGAAGCACTCCCTTCTGTCGCTATCTCGGAATAGAGCCTACGGGCGTATACGACAAAACCAAATGCAACAACGAAGGCAGCGTATCCTTCGAGGATATGAAGAAAACCCCTTGCCTTTGGACGGTTGCTTTCTCCGACTTCCAAATGGACACGTTCACGGGACATTTCGGCGGTGAAATCCGTCTTGCCTACCTCATCGAGAACGGCAAAGTTACCCCCGTTACGGGCGGTTCAATAAACGGCAATCTCATCGAAGCGCAACGCAATATGCTTTTCTCAAAGGACAGATTCGTATCCGCAAACTACGAAGGCCCTTACGCCGTAAAACTTTTTGACATCCCCGTCGCAGGCACTGCAAACTAACAATTGCGCTTACTTTAAAAAACCAAAAACACGCTGAAAACTCAAAAACCTCGCAATAACGTTTGCGAGGTTTTTCATTGTAGCCTTTGTCGGCAAAAACAACGCGTCTATAATAGACGCGCTGTAAGTGGTGAATTTTATAAATGATTGTTTTATCCGAATACTCCGAATATAGCCATAACCACGCACACTATTGCGCATAGGATGATGACCGCCGGCAAAAACAATGTGAATAACGCCGACAAGAATAAGGCTGCCATATCCTTTTTGTCGAGCTTTATTTTATCGCCGTTCTCGGGAGTTTTCTCGTTCTTCGATTGATGATTCAATCTCGACATCAACTCGAAAAAACCTTCCCTATGCGGTTTATCACCATTGTCTTGCAGCATTCTTTTCATATCAATCTAACGACCTTTTGGCAGTCTCCTCTGCAATGATTGCATCCGGGGCATCCACGTCGTTCTCCATATCGACTACGCCGTTTTGTTGCTCTTCGATTTTTGCATCCAATTCCTCGATCGGGAAATCTGTTTTCTCACTCTCGGAGCTGTCGGCATTTACGGTGCCTGTTTGTATTTCTGCCGTTTTTATGGTCTTTTTGACCATCTTGGGCAACTCGAACAAATAATTGCCGTCCTCGTCCAATTTTTTCTCTAACCTGTGGCACGCGACGAAATGTCCCGGCTCGACCTCAACAAGCGGTGGCGGAACTCTGTCGCACTTATCGCAAGCCATATAGCATCTCGTGTGGAATTTACATCCCGACGGGGGCTTGATAGGACTCGGGATATTGCCTTCGAGCAATATGCGCTCCTTGTCCAAACTTTCGAGATCCGTCGTAGGGATGGAGCTCAACAACGCAATCGTATACGGATGGCGGGGATCTTTGAATATCGTTTCCGCATCCGCAAGTTCGACTATATTGCCGAGGTACATAACGCAAATTCTGTCGCTGATATAACGCACGACAGAGAGGTCATGGGAGATAAACAAATACGTCAATCCCTCTTTCTCTTTCAGCTCTTCAAGCAAATTGATGATTTGCGATTGAATTGACACGTCAAGAGCGGATACACACTCGTCGCAGACGACAAATTTCGGCTTAACAGCCAAAGCACGCGCAATGCAAATTCGCTGTCTTTGTCCGCCCGAGAATTGGTGCGGATAGCGGTGCAACATATAATCTTGCAAACCGCACTTCGCCATTGTCTGCAAAATATAATCTTTCATCGCCTTGCTACCGTGGCGATAGAAATTGTGCGTCGTCAATCCCTCTTCGATGATTTGCCCGACCGTCATACGAGGATTCAAACTCGAATACGGGTCTTGGAATATGATTTGCAAATCGCGTCTGAGCGGTCTGATTTCATTATATTTAAGTCTTGCCAAGTCGACGCCGTTGTCGAGCATTGCCTCGTACTTGTCATATTCCTCGTTACCTCTGTACTTGTCCTTAATTTCGGAAAGTTTGGCGCACAAAGCATTGAATCTTTCGTCTTCTGCTTGTGCGGCTTTTTCGGTTGCGTCTATTTTGGCTTTTTGGCGATCGACTTTCTTTTGGAGCGACTCTCTTTGCTTATCCGTAAGCTTTTCGTCATCGAGCTTGCCTTCGAGGTAATCCAATTGTACCTTTTGGTCGTCGATTTTCTTTTTCAATTTGACGACTTTGATGTTACATTTGTAGATTTCGAGATTTTTTAGAATGCCCTCTTGATCGCGCACGGCAAAGAATCCGCCGACGATTTTTACTATGTGTTGCAATTCGGTCTGAGCGTTCGCAACGGCCAAATTCCTGTTTTGAAGCAAAAAGAAATCTGCTTGTTCCTCGCCAACCGCCTCAACTTCTTTTTCGAGTTTATCCGCTTTTTCACGGAGTTTCTCATATTTTTTTATATGGCGATGGAAATGAACGATTGTTTCCTTAACGTAAGAAGGCGCAACTTCCGCGATGCTTCTGCCGTAGTAAATAGATTCGCCTGCAGTTTGATCGTAAAGTTGGAGCAACACTCTACCGAGTGTGGATTTTCCGCAACCCGATTCTCCGACGACGCCGATAGTTTCTCCCTCGTAAATGTCGATTGAGATATCCTCGTTCGCCTTTACGTAAAGTTGTTCCTTTTGGAAGATTGAGGACTTCGCAATCGGGAAATACTTTTTGAGATTATTTATACTCAACAACTTCTTTGAGGTGTTCATCACTTCTTCTTACCTCCTTTTCGGGATAGAAACATCTGACTTTTTGTCCGGGAGCGACCTCAACAAGTTCAGGTTCCTCTTCGACGCACTTTTGCGTGCAATACTTGCATCTCGGGGCAAATTTGCAACCCTTTGGGAGCGCAAGCGGATGCGGGACGACGCCGGGAATAGGCTCGAGCTTATTCTTTTCGCCGTCGATTCGCGGAATGGAATTCATAAGTCCTTCGGTGTACGGATGGCTTTGCTTGCAGTCGGTGAAAATCACCGATGCGGGCGCCTGCTCCACGACCTGACCGCAGTACATAACCACGACGTCGTCCGCCATTTCGTTGATGACGCCCAAATCGTGGGTGATGAATATAATCGAAGTACCGTTTTCTCTTTGAAGCTCGTTCATCAAGTGCAAAATCTGCGCCTGAATGGTGACGTCGAGTGCCGTTGTCGGCTCGTCCGCAATCAAGATTTTCGGCTTGCAGGCAAGCGCCATAGCGATCATAACGCGTTGACGCATACCGCCCGAAAGTTGGTGCGGATATTGTTTCAAAACCGCCGCGGGATTGGGGATTTGAACAGCCTCGAGCATCTCGAGAGCCTTCTTCGTCGCCTCTTTTTTCTTCATCCCTTGGTGAATCATAAACGGCTCGCAAAGCTGGCGTTTTACGTTGAAAACGGGGTTGAGGCTGGTCATAGGCTCTTGGAAAATAACTGATATCTTATTGCCTCTGATTTTGCACATATCGTTCACGGAGATTTTTGTGATATCCTCTCCGTCGAACAAAATCTCACCGCTGTCAATCCAGCCGTTTTCGTCGAGCAATCGCAAAATGCTCATTGCTTCGACGCTTTTGCCGCTACCCGACTCGCCGACGATACCTATCGTGCGACCTTCGTCAACCGAATACGAAACACCGTTTACGGCTTTGACGATGCCCTTCTTGGTACGGAAGAAAGTATGCAAATCTTTAACTTCTAATAATGCCATATCACTTACCTCCTTACCTGTCTTTGTTGGACTTAGGATCCATCACGTCTCGTAACGTATCGCCTATTATGTTGATACAAATTGTAGTCAGCAACAGGAATAATGCCGGGAATAGCCATCTCCACCAGAACGATTGCATAACGATTTCGCTCAAGCATCCGTCAAGCATATTGCCCCAAGTAGGTCTGGGCAACGTTACGCCGAATCCCAAGTAGGAGAGCGATGCCTCTGTAAGCATGCATCCTGCAAAGTCCAACGTCATATTAACGATAATGACGGATATTACGTTTGGCAAAATATGCTTAAACGCAATACGGTTCTCCTTGACGCCCATGGCTTTCGCGGCGGTAACGAACTCTTTCTCTCTTTCTGCGAGAACTTGACCTCTAACCATACGAGCAAGCCCCGTCCAAGACAACAAGCCGAGTATGACCATAATCATAAATATTCTCGTGTTTTCGGTGATAGCCTTACCTGCAAGCACTGAAGAAAGAATAATTGCAAACGGCAAGAACGGTATTGAGCCGAACACTTCGGTAACTCTCATCAACAGGATATCGACCCAACCGCCGAAATAGCCTGACACGACACCGATTATAATACCTATAATCGATGCGATAATAACAGCCACCGCGCCGATAGTCATCGTCATGCGTCCGCCGTGAATGATACGCACGAACACATCTCTGCCCATATCGTCCGTTCCGAACAAATAGCCTTTAAGGCCTTGTTTTTCGGTGACCTTTCCGTCTTTGTTCACAACGTAGTTTTGGAAAGCCCCCGTGAAAACGGTACTGCCCTCGTCTATTTCCTTAAAGCCTTTTGACTCTCCGAAATAATCTGTACCGAAAGCGTAAACTCTGTTTTTGTCGGTAGTTATCGTGAAATGTGAGATACCTGCGCCGACTTTCACGATTTTTTCGCCTTCTTCGAGCGTCGGAGCGGCAACTGCGTCGCTGACAATACCCATTACGCCGAATTTGTCGTTTTCAAACGCCACCAAAATGCCGGCATTTGTTGTGGCAATGTCTTTTACACGATTGCTCGCCATATACTCCGCCGTATCGTAAGTTGCGCCGTCAACTTTTATCGCAGTGTATTTTTGCGCCGCTTTGCCAAACCAAACCGTGCCGTCTTTCAACAATGCGACGGCATTGCTTTGCAAAAAGCAGACTTTTTCGACGTTGGTGAGTTCGAGCAGTTCATGCATATTGCCTGCGCCCGAAGATTGGTTGCCCCAACCAACGACCGTGCCGTCTTTCATGACGATAGCGGTAACTTGATATCCGCAAGCAAGTTGCTGGACGTTGTTCACGTCTGCCAAACGGCCGTGTTGAAGTTCAAGCGGCATATTGATAACCGTACTTGCGCCGTACAAAGAACCTTTGTCGCCGTATTGTGCGTTGTTAAACTCACCCCATCCTACGACTTCTCCGTTTTCGGTAATCGCAATAGCGTGGTCGTATCCTGCTGTGGCAAAGAGAACCTTGTTGTTCTTCACACTGTCGGGAATATCTTTCAAATTCACTTTTGTAGGTGAATTGGGAATTTTGGTATTGCCCCAAACCGCAACTTTGCCGTCTTGACTTAAACCGACCGAGAAATAGCTGAACGAAGTGATATCCTTTATATTTTTGGATATAGAGGACGGAACTTTGGTGAAATTATATCCCGGAGACAAGTTCTTGTGCATGCCTTGCGTATAGTTGACGTCCATAGGCCAAATCAACGGTCCGAAGAGTGCAAGGAAGAACATTATAAACAACACGCAAAGCGCAACGATTGCAAGCTTATGCGAAAAGAAATTTTTGACGATTTCTTTTCCGGGGCTTGTAATCGCCTCGACGCTTAAAACGTCTGCGGCGTCTTTGCTCGGGCCTCTTAACGTTCTCTTTGTCCATCTCCAAAGCGTTTTTCCCGCAACGGCAAAACCGTCGCCTATTTTCTTAAAGAAAACTTTTGCTTTGTTAGGAGATTCTTCGGATTTTTCTGCTTCTTCGGATTCCGCGTTTTCTACGCTTTCTACAGATTCGGTGGATTCCTGAGATTCGACAGATTCAACGGACTCATCGGATTCAACGGACTCATTGACGTCTTCAACGGATTCAACGCATCCGTTGGACTCAACGGATTCGTTCAACTTGTTATTATCCATATTATTATCCATAATTACCTCCTATTTATTGACGCGGATACGCGGGTCGATAATACCGTAAAGTATATCGATGATTAGATTTCCGATAAGGGCGATGAACACGTAGAACATCTGCAACGTAAGCACGACGTTGTTGTCGTTGGACGTGAGCGCCTGGATATAAACCCTGCCCATACCGTTGATTTCAAACATTTGCTCTATCATAACGGAGCCTGAGAAAATGCCCAAGAACCATCCGATAACGAGCGTTACGATAGGAATAAGCGCGTTTCTCCATGCGTGAGAATAGATGACCGTCCTTTCTTTGAGACCTTTTGCTCTTGCAGTTCTTATGCAGTCCATGCTGAGAGCTTCGATCATAGACGCGCGAACGAATCTCGTCATGCCTCCAAGCGAGCAGAACGTCATTACGATAAGCGGCAAGCACATATAGTAGAGCCTGTCGAGAATCGCCATAATTCCCGTATAAGGACTGCCGGGAGTGTTCATGCCCGAAACGGGGAATACGGGAAGAAGTATTGCAAACAAGAAGATAAACAAAATTGCAATAATGAACGTCGGCAAACTATAGCCGATAATGCTTCCCACCTGAATCAAGGTGTCTCTTTTCGAACCTTTTTTAACTGCGCAGAAAATGCCGAGCGGTATCGTTATGCCGAGAGCCAACACGGTTGCAATAATGTTTATCCAAATAGTAGTCTTCATAGGCTCTTTGATAACTTCCATAACCGGCTTTACGACCGCTCCGTAACTATTGCCGAATTCGCCTTGAAGAACGCCTCTGAACTCACCGTCAATAGGCATAATGCCGAGCCAAGCAAGCCAACGCTGCATAACGTTTATCTCATTGCCGTCTCTATCCTCGTAGCCGAGCTCCACTCTGTACTCGTGATAAAGCGCCTCGAGTTTTGCGGGGCCATCGGGATCCTTTATGAACTGATTCTTTTGCTGTTCGGAGAGATATCTCGCTCTGTCAAAGGGTATTGCGTCATATATGAGATACATAAACAACGATAGCATTATAAAAACTACCAATAAGTATATGAATCTTTTTACAAGGTACTTTCCCATATCTCACTCCTTTTCTCTTATTTGCGTCAACACGGTAAAAACGTTTACTATTCCAATTAAACAAAAAACCGCATCCCTTTTCTCGTAGAACGCGTCGACACGAAAAAATAATAAACGTTTTTACCGACGCGACATAGGGCGATATGCCCTATGTCGCACCGTTTTCCCCATCAAGGGAAAATCAATTACTTAAGTTTTTGATAGATAAGTTCTTCTGCTGCGCCCCAGAACGGACCGGTTTTGAGTCCGGAGAGCTTGTTGCTGTTGTATACATCGTAGTAGATGTTGCTGTAAAGCGGGATATCGGGAAGAAGTTCGTTCCATCTTACCATGTATTCTTTGAACCACTTATTGTATTCAGCGGTATCGCCGGGGTCTACACTGTAAACCATTGCGAACGAGATATAGTTCATGCCGAGTTTGCCACCGCTCTTTGCTTTTGCTTGGTCATAGGTCAAACCTTGATTTGCCTCATCCCACCAAGAGAATTCTGCGTCGTATTCATCGGAAAGTTTATTTGAACTGTAGCCAAAAAATGCTTCGTACATTTCCGCGTTGCTCTTATCAATCCAGTTATACGAATAGTCGTAAAGCGAGCTGTTCCAACCTGTTGCAAGGTTGAACATTCCATACGTAGGAACTCCGCTGTAGCCATAATCTCCGTCACGATAGACTTCACCTAGCAAACTCGTAAAACTGCCTTCCGTCTTGGTGATAAGGATACCGGCATCCTTGGTGATTTGTGCCTCTTTAAGGCTTGTTGTGAGCAATGCAGAAACAGGGTTATTGTCAGAGCTGAACCAATTGATTACAAGCGGCATATAATAGTCATCGCCCACTTTGACAGTCTTGTAATTAACGCCTTCACTGGTGACGCCTGCGTAAGTTTTATTTATGTCGTCAACACCATATTCGTTTGCAGCAAGCTTTTTGTATCTCACTGAATCAACGCCTTCACCCTTGACCCAGTTTGCACCCAAATTCTCGCCCTTGCTGTTGTAAGTCCAACCGCCTGCAACGAGAGCATTCTTTGCGTTCTCGAGAGAAGATGCATATTCATTGAGAGCATCTGTAAGTCCTTTGCCGAGAGTGTTAACCGCATCGAAGTTTACAGAATAAGGAGCCGACACAACTGCGCCGTAACCACCGCAGAACGTGTTTGCAAATTCCGTTCTGTCAAAGCAATAAGCAACTGCTTGTCTTACTTCTTTGAACATCGTGGGACTGAAGTCGCCATCGAATTGAAGTTTGCCGTAACCTGCTCTGTCATAGTGAGTTTCACTGAAACCGCCGCCGTTTACCGCTGCAAGTGCCGCATTGACTTCATCTCCGCCCGTAAGACCCATGATGATGTCTACACCGCCGGACTTGAGGTCGTTGATTTGAGTTGCCGCAACGACTTTCTTATAAACGATGGTCGGGATAGACGGAAGTTGTTTATCAAACGTGCCTTTGAAGTTGGAGTTGAGTTTCAAAGTCGCTTCTTTTGAGGTTTCGTTCCAGTTTGACACAGTATATGCACCCGTATAAGCATACTTGGTCGTGTCGTAACGTGCAGACTTGAGGTGAGCTGCTTTCACGTATTTACCGTCTTGTTTCTCAAACCAGTTGCCATCGAGATATGCGCCGTTGCCGTCATCCTTTACGCTGATGCCGTCGCCAAAGACGAGCTTAAGGTCATAAGGAGAAACCGCGCCGTACGTATCCGCATAATAGTAAGGATAATACTCGGAAGAAACTTCCAAAGAGAACTTGTAGTCGCCGAGAAGTCTTACACCCTTGAATTCTTTGGTGCCGGTGCCTTCCGTTCCGACGTATTTCGCATAATCAGCATATCCGACGTAGCTTTGTCCTGCTGTATTGTAGTTGACGCCTTCTTTGCTCACAGCCGTGCTCATCGCAAGGATATACGCAAGATAGTTGGCTGCCTTGACCTCTTCACCGTTGCTCATCGTCAAGCCTGGGTTGATTTCGATGGTGATAAGATAGGTTCCGTCTTTTGTTTCTTCTTCGCTATGAGATTTTACTGACGTTTGATTCCAAACGTACTTGCCGTAACGATCGGAATCCATCGTGGAATATCCCGTCGTAAGCTTAGCGATATCTTGATCCGACGCACCTGCCGAACTGCCTCCCAAACCGGGCCAACGGAAATCGCCGCTAAGTTCGGTTGTGCTGCCGATGACAATAGTATCGTTCGTTTCCTTATTGCAAGCCGCGAACAAGCCGATTGCCAATACAAGAACCAAAACCATTGCCAAAATCGCAATTACCTTTCTTTGCTTCATTGTTGCTACCTCCATTTTATGTTTTTGTTGTATTGTGAGTTGTTGCTAATTTTTGTTTCGCAAAATTGTAAAAACTTTTTTGCGATTTCGCTTGCTTTTAATCAAGCATTTGATGTATAGTGCATAGGTTTACACAAAATTTCAATCTCTTGTGATGTTCATATTATAAGTGCAGATTGCCAATCTGTAAACTATTTTTTTTTCAATTTTGAAAAATTTTATTTTTATGCATAATTTGTGTTTCCGCTCTTTTTCACCCCCGATCACACACCGCAATCGCCCTATGTCGCCGCATTACAATATAGATATGGATATATCTATTACTATATATATGTTATAACTATATATTCCTCTTCGAAATTAGGGATTTTTCGTCATTATTTCGCGACCGAGGCAACCTGTGGTTGACAGCGTTTTTGATATAAAATTTGTTAAATTTTATG
>URUQ01000018.1 GCA_900551145.1 uncultured Eubacteriales bacterium | reverse complement strand
GCAGAGGGGGAACGGAATAGGGGAAACACATGAGGAAGGGGGAAAGTTGCATTTAGAGATATATAACAAACTGTCTCAACGATAATTTGCTTATCGTTGAGGCA
This sequence comes from uncultured Eubacteriales bacterium, assembly GCA_900551145.1. GTDB lineage: Bacteria > Bacillota > Clostridia > Christensenellales > CAG-917 > CAG-475. Next base: position 14,710 of record URUQ01000018.1, on the reverse strand, counting down.
GTTTGTTGTTTTATTTTTTATTTAATTCATCAAGTATTTTCTGCGCGAAAGAGGCGGATATTCCCTCAACCTTGGACAAGTCCTCAACGCTTTTTCTCTTGATTTCTTCCACCGAGCCAAACTCTTTTATGAGCCTTGCGCAAGTCTTTTCACCCACGCCGTCTATACTGCGAAGAATGCTTTCGCTGAGGTGTTTGCTACGCAAATTTCTATGGAACGTGATTGCAAATCTATGCGCCTCGTCTCTTATCCTTTGCAACAATTGAAGAGCCACGCTGTCCTTTGGAAGCATAATCGAGGTTGTGGGCGCACTGCCGAGGAACACCTCTTCCTCCCTCTTTGCAAGCGAGAGTATTTCTATGTCTTCGCACCCCGTTTCGCGCTGTGCTTCCATGGCGTAACCGAGTTGCCCCTTTCCGCCGTCTATCACGAGCAAGTCGGGACGAGAAGAAAAACTGACGTCCTCACTCGTTTTTAGCTCGTTAAATCTGCGGATAAGCACTTCTTTCATACAAGCAAAGTCGTTGTTGCCCTCGACGGTCTTGATTTTAAATTTGCGATAATGTGCCTTTTTCGGCTCGCCGTGCTCGAATACCACCATACTCGCAACCTTGTCCGTGCCCGAGATGTGCGATATATCGTAGCACTCCATACGGTTGGGAAGCGTGTGCAAACCAAGCAAATCCGCGAGTTGTCTCACCGCGCCTTGCGTGCGCAAAATTCTGCGCTCTTCTTGGCTTCCGTGCTTTGTCATCGCGTCGTATGCGTTGGAGTGGGCAAGTTCGAGCAACTGCTTTCTTGCGCCTTGTTTGGGCACTACCACTTTGACGGTATGTGCGCAAAGCGGTGCGATTGCGCTTTCCAAACTGTCCGTATCCGCAACGCAATCGGTGACGATTTCGTCGCAAAGAGGCGGATTGTTTTTGTAATATTGATAGATATAACTTGCGATATCCTCGTCCGCGCCGTCCGTAACGACGTTTTCACCGCCCACGAGTTTGCCCGCGCGCACCACGAGCATATTGATTGCCGACACTATGCCGTTGCTCTCAAATGCGAATATATCGAGGTTGAAATCTTTTGGAAGCGCGCTCACTTGCTTGCGCACGAGTTTGTCGAGAAGTTTGAGTTTGTTGCGGTAATTGAGCGCAACTTCGTAGTTTTCCTCTTCCGCAAATTTTTGCATTTTTTGCGTGAGAACCCTCTCCACCTCTCTGTCGTTGCCCCTCAAAAAGTCTATGACTCTTTGCATTTCGGCTTTGTATTCTTCCTCGCTCACCTTTTGCGTGCAAGGCGCAAGACAACGCCCGAGATGCATATTGAGACACGGGCGCGACGGCTTGGACATATCGCGATTGCAATCTCTTATGCTAAATGCCGTGTGTATCAAGTCGAATATATCTCTGATGTTGACCGATTGCATATAAGGTCCGAAATACTTTGCGCCGTCGTTTTTGAGCTTGCGCACGAGTTGTATCGTGGGATACTTTTCGTGCATATCGATACGCAAAAACGGGTACGCTTTGTCGTCTTTGAGAAGAATGTTGTATCTCGGAGTGTGCTTTTTTATAAGGTTGTTTTCCGTGAGCAAAGCATCCACTTCGCTTGCGCAAATAATATAACGAAAATCCGCCACGTGTTCGAGCATAGCGGACACTTTCTTTGGACGCCCCGAAAGGTTAAAGAAATAAGAGCGAAGCCTGTTTTTGAGGTTTTTAGCTTTGCCGACGTAGATTATTTCGCCCCTATCGTCCAGCATCATATACACGCCGGGATTGTCGGGTACGTCTTTTATTTTTGCCTTGAAATCAACCATTTTTTTGTAAATATTTGTGCTATATTAGTGCTACTTTCGTGCAAAAATTTTGTTATTTTCGTGCTTTAGCGATTTATGCTTATCGTTTTTGGTTTCGTATTATTGATAAGATTATATACTTATTTTTACGTTTTTTGCAGTTTTTTTACACGATTTTCAAGCGGTTATTATGCCGTTTCTTGCGTGAAAATTGCGATATTTTCTTCCTTGATATTGCCTTTTGCAAGGTTGAGAGCAATTATCTCCTTGCACTTATTCGCACCGAGGTAGTCGCGCATAATTATATTGACACAATCGAAATAATCTTCGTTTGCAAGATTTTTGACAAAATTCGACGCGTTTTTATTGTGCGTGCCTTCCAAAAACTTCGGCCCTACGATAAAAATCGGGTCGGTGAGTTGACATTGCATAACGAAAAATCCGCCGTTGCTTGCCTTATATTTCTTTACGTATTCGGGGATAGCCTCGGATATATATTTTGATGAAGATTTGGTATTGAGATTGCGTGCGTAATAGGATTGAAGGACGCTTCCCTCTCTCGAACCGCCGTCATTGTTGCGCCCAAACAAATAGTTGCGCTCGCTTGCATACGCGCAAGTCGATTTTTGATTGAAGTAGTTGCCCCAAAACACGAGTGCTTTGCCCCTCGCGCTCCCCAGCGTCAAGGACTTGACAAAAGTCAAATCGTCGTTTTCCGTGTCGTTTTTTATTATTCTTTCACCGAGTTTGTCGCAAAGAATCGCGTCCACCGCTTCCATAATGCCTTCACCCTCGAAGTGTTGAAAATCGAGAAGCAAAACCTCGCTCGGATTTGCGCTCAAAAATGCAACGATATCGTCCACAATAGGCGCAAATTCAACGCCTTTTATAGGGCCGTGGAATATGACGAGCTTATCTCCGTCTTTTTTTACCCTAATATCGAAATATCTTGCACCGCACGCAAGCATATCGCCTATGCTCTTGTCTTGCGTCTCGGCAGCCCACATCATACCCACAGTGCCCGAGTCGTGCGCTCCGGGGATTACCGTTTGAGTCAAAAGCGTCTCGTCCTTTGCAAAACTCATCCAATTTGACAAAAACGTCGTGCGCGTGCCGTTGTCGATTGCTCTTTGCGCAGAGCCTGCCATTGCGCCTGCCACCACGACTATCGCAATGACTATGCTCACGATAGTGATAACTGCGATTTTCGCTTTTTTGCTCATATAACCACCTCAGTGCCAATATAAGGATATTTTAGCAGTTATACGAGATAAAATCAATGCCAAACGCCGATATCGACGCTTTTTATTGTTCTGCTTTCTAAGCGATTGTGCTTTGCTTTATCGAATATTCTCATAGCGGTCTAATCGCACTCACGCCACGTAAAAATTTCGCTTTTTACTTTATATCGTTTTGTTACAGAAACAATTCGTATCCGTCGAAGACGTTGTGGTAGTGGATGAAGAGTCGGTGAGCGCAAGCGCGGCAAGTATCGCAAGCATAACGCATATTTCCCTCTGCGATAAATCGCCGTCGGATATGAATACTATCATTACGATAAGCAAAAACAAGAACCAATTGTCGCCAAACATATTGCACCTCTTTGACTTTTTACCACAATATGCGCCACGATACGCCAAAGTTACTCGTTTTTTTCCTTCATAATCGTTTTATACTTGCGATATGGACAACATGATAGATTATGAAACGGAACAAACCGTAATAGACTATATCCCCCGCAACGCAACGCTCCACTCGCTTGCGGAATTTTTCTCGGCGTGCAGTGACGCAACCCGTGCAAAGATAATTTGCGCCCTTTGCATAAGCGAAATGTGCGTAAGCGATTTGTCGCGAATATTGAGCATAAACCAAACAACTTGCTCTCACCAATTGCGTCTGCTTCGCGCCGCCGACATCGTAAAACAACGCCGCGACGGAAAAATAATCTATTACTCGCTCAAAAACAAAAAGATAGAAAACGTGCTTCTTGCAGGCGTTGACTTCTTGGATTTATAACCGCCGTATTCTATCAAAAGAGTGGCGGCACAATCTGCCTTTAAATTGCAAAACTCGCATTTTATCCCAACAAAATGCTTTGTTAATCCCCTTTTTTGTACAGTTCCTTCCTTTATGCAACGAGCGCGCCGATATCGGCGCGCTCGTTGCATTATCTTGAAAAATTTAGTTTAATTACGAAAGCCGTTACCGCCGATAACGACTAATTCTCGTCGTTGTTTCCGTCCGAATTTTCGTCGTTTTTATCGTTGGTATCAACATTCGTATCGTCGGAATAGTCGTCGGTATTGTCGTCAATGTCATTGCCGTTTTTATCGTCGCAATCATCACCTTTGTCATCGTCAAAATTATCGCCCGTCGAGGAGAAATCACCCCATTCTTCAAACGGACTTTTGCCCGTCGGGGCGTCTTCTTCGTCATTTTCGTATACGTCGGCATCACTCGTTTTTGCGCCTTTTTTGCGCAAGACGCGCGAAAGCAATATGCCGGCGCGCTTGTATATGAATTGCAACAGATAATCGACGGCAACGAGAATAATCGTTCCGAAAAGCGCAATCATCCAATACTGCACCTTGTCGATTATAGACTCGTCAATCACTATGTTGTTGCACAAAAAATAGAGTATTGCGAGTGCGCCGTTGATGTATATCATTTTGACAATCAAGGCAATCCACCACTTCACTTTGTCCTTGTAATTGAAGAATGTGGCGGTGATTATTGCCATAGGTCCGAAATACACGACGTAACCCATCACCGAAAAAACGTCCCCCGCCACCAAAAAAGAAAGCCCCGCCGACACGAGATACGCAAATACCGACGAAAAGTAATACTTCTGAGAGGCGGGAACCATCACCGCAATGCTTGCGGCAATAAAAAACGCCACCGTGCTAAAACGTACGACGACGCCGAGCCAAACCATAAGCAAAGCCACCGCAGCGCTGATGCCTGCGAGTGCAACGGCATATATGGTTTCTTGTCTGGAAATTTTGTGCTTCATTGAGCGACCTTGTCGCAGTGATATTTGCGCTTTACGCAAGTGATATTGCACCTATGGTGCAGTGATATTTTTAGCCTTTGGCTAAAAGTGATATTCGCACTTTGTGCGAATTGTGGAATATTCCATTAGCGCAATTTTCTATTGCGCCTAACGTTACTCGTTCAAGGTGTACTTATTAACGGTATGTGCTTATTCGGAGTTCGAGCCGCAACGGCGGCGAGCGGATAAGTGCCGAGCTTGACGATTAGTACAAGTGAGCCAACGAGTGTTGTTCTTTTCGTTGGCGAACGAGTGATATAACAAGGGGACGATACTTTTTTATGCGAGCGCCGCTGTCTCCCCCACGAGCGATGCTCGCTCTTGTAGGGAATTGTCCCTAACCGAGTGGGGCGAGAAATGCCGGCGTGTCCGGAAAGAGGGGGGTATCTATTTAGATGCGTTATGACGCAATGTATTGCAAATGTATCTAACGCAGTTGTTCGCTCAATAGCGTGTTTTAACAACATCTATCGTTGCTTGATAAAATGCGATAACCGGATGAAGAACAAGGAAGATGGCTTTGGGCACACAGCCTAACGTACTATGCGTACGTGACTGGGTGAACGAAGCCGTCTGACACAGTTATTCGCCGTTTAGCGCATTTTTAGCAGCATCGGATGAGGTCGCCACCCATACACTCGCAACAACAATCCGCACACCAAAGCGCTTGACAAGCCGAACACATTCCGTCGGCTACGTCGGAGTCGCGTTGAGAATAGGTGCGAGAGGTGTGAGTGGTGTCGTTCTTGCCGTAAACGCCTTTTGAACCTTCTTTGTCGTAGGGGCGTGAGCCGTCTATCTTCTTTTTGAGGTTTTCGAGCGCACGAGAATACTTGGGATTGGAAGAGTCCATTTCAATGGCAAGTTCCAACTGTTTTTTGCTGTCGTTGAGCCAGTTTTTCTCGTAAAAGACGATGGACTGATAATAGTGCCACTCCGCACCGCGGGTGGACATTTTGTCAAGTTCACGTTGAGCGGTCTCCACGTCCTTGTTGCGAATGGCTTGCTTGACCGCCTCGAAAGCGGACTCGCCCTCGCCCGTGACGGTGGACGCCTCTTGTGCGGATTCCATCGCCTGTTGGTAGGCGTTGTCGAGCTGTTCGAGCATACGAGCCGCTTGCGCGCCCGCTTCTCCTTCGTCAAAGACGTGCTCTTGATATTGTGCACGCTTGGTTCTGTACGCTTCGAGAATTTCGCTTTGCGACGCGTTTTGGTCTATACCGAGAATTACAAACGGGTTAGTCGGCATTTATCTTCTCCTTTGAGCAAATGCTCTATTTGCATCTTCAAGCCCAGATATACGGTGTTGGACAGTACGCCCTCGTAGAGTTTAATATCCATATCGTTGTAGCTTGCAACCATCTTGTTGTAAGTGGAATTGAGCAAAAACGACAGTTCATCGGCGTTTTTCGCAAGATAATCCGCCTTATCGGTGCACTCACCGTAATTGAGCAACAGAGGATTGTACCTCTTCTTTTTGGTGTCTTTTTCGACGTCGTCAACGGCATCGAGCAAATATACGAGCCTACCGAGATTGTAGGTGAACGTGTCGATGACGTCGTCCGTTTTGATAAGGGCGCGCGTTATGTCGCGCATAAGCGACGCAAAGCAATCCGCCACCCTGTCTATGCTGTCGCACTTGGCTTTTTCCAAAACGTTGAGCGATGCAAAACTGTTTTTCATCATCTTATCTATTTCGGGCAAGCGTTTTGACGCTTTTGCCTTGCGGAGTGCAAGCCTCCACTTGATAAGAATTCGCGATTTTTTGCCGTCGGTCACGTCGTCTTCGGCATTGTAATAGACGAGCATAACGGACAAATCCGCCATCTTCCTTGACAACTCGTCCGCGCTTACGACCACCTTTTTCTTGCCGTTGTAGGCGCAAAGTTTGCGCTCGAACTGCACTTTGGTGTCCGTGAGCGAGTGCAAAAGCACGCTGTAAAAAGTGACGTCATAGTTGGTGCAAAGTCTCGTGATTTGCGAGCCGGTCTTGCCGAGCGTCTTGCAAAGCCCGCAATAAAACGCTTGGAATACGTTGAAATCCTTGATATACATATTCTGTTTATCGGGTATGACGTATCCGAACATTTTGCTTGCCTCTTTGTCTTATTGTCTAATAATCTACACTATTTAGATTAAACGTATCTTAAAATTATGCTTGCACGAAACCGACTTTTCTATACACTTTGGAAAGCGTCTTTCTTGCAATTCTTTGAGCCTCTTGCGCGCCGTTTCGCATAATCTCTTCAAGGTAATCCTTGTGTTGCATATAGTAGGCGTGTTTCTCTTGAATGGGGCGCAAATATTCGACCACCGCTTCGCCGACCTTGGTCTTGAAGTCCGCGTAAGACGTGCCCGCAAAGATGTCTTGCACCTTGTCGACAGGCGTATCCGTAATGACGGAATATATCGTGATAAGGTTGCTTATGCCGGGTTTGTCCTCCGCCATAACGATTGCATCTCCGCAGTCCGTGACCGCCCTCTTGAATTTGCGCATAATAGTGTCCGGATCGTCCAGAAGGTGAATAACGCCGTTGGTGTTGTCGTCCGTCTTGCCCATCTTGGTAGTAGGATCGAGAAGATTGTATATCTTTGCACCTATCGTCGGGAATATGCCGTCGGGAATGACGAACGTCGGAGAATACTTGGAGTTGAAACGTTGCGCGATATCTCTTGCAAGCTCGAGATGTTGCTTTTGGTCCTTGCCGATTGGAACGTAGTCCGCTTGATAAAGCAAGATGTCCGCAGCCATAAGCGTAGGATAAGTGAACAATCCGAGATTGACGTTTTCGGGTGCTTTTTGGCTCTTTTCCTTGAACTGCGTCATTCTGCTTGCTTCACCGAATTGAGTGTTGCAATTGAGCACCCAAGCAAGTTCTGCGTGCTCGGGCACTTGCGATTGCACGAACAACGTCGTCTTATCGGGGTCAAGTCCTATTGCAAGGAATATTGCCATAAAGTCGTAAGTGCGACGGCGCAAGTCCGCGGGGACGTTGTCAACCGTGATTGCGTGCATATCCGCAACCGTATAAATGCACTTATACTCGTCTTGAAGTTTGACCATATTTTTGAGCGCGCCGATATAGTTGCCCAGTTGCAAATCACCAGTCGGCTTCAATGCGCTATATACGATTTTTTGTTTTTGTTCTTCCATAATACACTTTTATATAGCCGTTTCGTCACGATAAACGCCGTTTTGCGTTGTTTGCGACACGACTTTCCTTATTGTTTTTGCGTTCGTTTTGCCACGTCGAGCACGGTTTGTTTTATGTCGGTGCACTCTATGACGTCTTTGTAAATTTCTTCTTTTTCTTCTAGTTCCACAATGCTTTCGGGACAATCGAGCGCAGTGAGGTTGTACAGTTTCACAACGGCTTTATAGGCGTTTCTTTCCTTCGTGCCAAGTGCGCCGAGAACGTCGGAAGCAACTTCGTACGGGCTTGCCGTGGACACGATGACGGTGGGGGTTTCGTCTTCCGTCTCGCACGAATAGTCGTTATAGACGCTTGCACCGACTGCCGTGTGCGTGTCCATAATGTAATCGTCGAGATCGAAAAACGTCTCTACCGCGTTCTTCGTATCTTCTTCGTCCGCCCAACCGGCCTCGAACAAATCCATGCGGATATCTTCGGGATCGAGCTCGAACCTACCCGTTCGTTTCAAACTGTCGTAGGCTTGCTTCACCGCATCGTCGTCTCTTCCGAGTGCATCGTATACGAGTCTTTCGAGATTGCTTGCGACGAGCACGTCCATTGACGGGGACATCGTTTTGAAAAAGTCGCGCCTTACGTCGTATTCACCGTCGTTGAACAAGTCCACAATCGCATTGTTGGCGTTGGTCGCGATTATAAACTTATTCACGGGAAGTCCCATTCGATAGGCGTAATATCCTGCAACGACGTTACCGAAATTGCCCGTGGGGACGACGAAGTTTATTTTTTCACCCGGTTCGACTTCCTCGCTTGCGACAAGGTCGCAGTATGCGGAAAAATAATAAACGATTTGCGGGGCGAGACTGCCCCAGTTGAAAGAATTTGCCGCCGACAAGGAAACGCCGAGATTTTTGAGTTCGTGCAAGACTTCCTTGTCGTTGAGAATGCGCTTGATTGCGGATTGAGCGTCGTCAAAGTTGCCCTTTACGCCGAAAACCGACACGTTTGCGCCCTCTTGCGTAACCATTTGAAGACGTTGCAATTCACTTACCCCTTTTGCGGGATAAAACACCGCGACGTGCACTCCCTCTACGTCCTTGAAGGCTTCCATTGCGGATTTTCCCGCATCTCCGCTCGTTGCGACGAGCAACAACGTATCGTCGGTAATACCGAGTTTTTTCTTGCTCGCGCCGAGAAGATACGGCAACATAGAAAGCGATATATCCTTAAATGATGCCGTAGGTCCGTGCCACAATTCCAGCATATAGAGCCCGTCTTCGACTTTTACGACGGGACATACGTCCTCGTCAAAACGAGAATACGCCTTGTGCGTATAATCCAGAATTTCCTCATAAGAAAAATCGTCGAAGTATTTCGACAATATTTTTGCGGAACGCTCCGCATAATCGAGATCGCAAAGCGCGCATATATCGTCAAGGCTAAAAATCGGGAATGACGACGGAACGAAAAGTCCGCCGTCATCCGATATTCCTTTTACGATAGCCTCGCTTGCAGAAATTTCGATTTTGGAATTTCTGGTGCAGGTGTATTTCATAAAACTCCTTTTAGCGCACGAAGTCCGGAAGGTTGTTCTCGTCCTCGCTTACGGTAATGACAAATTGCGTATCCGTGTCCTTTGCCACTTCGCGAATGTCGTCGAAAAAGTCTTTCATCTCGTGCACGGTCTTGCCGAGCATTCTATGTGCGCCGTCGATATAAAGAGTCTCGATATCGTGGTTGCCTGCGAGCAAACCTTTGATAAAGCCGATAAGAGCCTCTTCGCTGACGGGATTGTCGCCTTTTTTGAGTTGTTTGGCATTGACCACGCGCACTTGATAGCGCAACGAATACATATATCTGTCCGTATCGGTCACAAACACGATGTCGCCTTTTGCGGTATCGATGTTGTCGTTTGCCATATCGATGATGTTTTTGGTTTTGCCTGTGCCTTTTGCTCCGGTAATAAATTTAATCATAAGCACCTCCGCTTATATTATATATAATATATCGCGCGATTTCAATATCCAATTTTCAAATTTTGGCGGTTTTTGCAAATTGTCTGAAATGGCGTGTATATATTGCCTCGCTTTATTCGATATACGATGTAAGTTCGGCGTGTCTGACGGGTGAGATGAGGTTGACCATTGCGTCGAGTTCACCGTCGCTTATTGCCGTGGTGCGACCGCCTGCGTATTGTTTGTCGACAAGTTCCTTTATTTTTGCAACAAGCTCGTCTTTTTTGTCTATTTTTGCTTCCGTCGGAAGCTCGTAGAACGTGTCAATCCAATATGCAATTCCCGCAAGTCCGCTGAATGCGTCCACCACCACTCTCGGTGCTCTGCCCAAAATCTTTTGGGTGTCGAAAATATTGTAGATTTCTTGGTCTTTGAGCATACCGTCGGCATGAATACCCGCCTTGGTAACGTTGAAGTTTTTGCCCACAAACGGCGTTTGAGGCGGAATACGATATCCCATTTCATCCTCGAAGTAGTCCGCAATCTCGCTTATGACCTCGAGGTTCATACCGTTGGACGTACCTCGAAGCGACGTGTATTCGATTGCCATTGCTTCGAGCGGAGTATTGCCGGTGCGCTCACCGATGCCGAGAAGTGTGGCGTTGACCGTCGAGCAACCGTAAAGCCACGCAGTCGCACTGTTGGTTACCGCCTTGTAAAAGTCGTTGTGCCCGTGCCATTCGAGTTGTTCGCTTGGCACTTCCGCATAATAACGGAAGCCGTAAATGATACCCTGTACGCTTCGCGGAAGCGAAGTGCCCGGGTAAGTTACACCATAGCCCATCGTGTCGCACGCGCGGATTTTGATTGGAATACCGCTCTCTCTGCTGAGTTTCATAAGCTCGATTGCAAACGGTACGACAAATCCGAAATAGTCCGCTCTCGTGATGTCTTCGAAGTGGCAACGAGGCACTATGCCTTTGTCAAGTGCCATTTTGACGATGCCGAGATACTTGTCCATCGCTTGCTTACGAGTCATATTCATCTTTTTGAAGATATGATAGTCAGAGCAACTTACCAAAATACCCGTCTCTCTTATTCCGAATTCTTTGACGAGCTCGAAGTCCTTTTCGCTTGCGCGTATCCAACTTGTGACTTCGGGAAATTCGTATCCGAGGTCGAGGCACTTTTTGACCGCTTCTTTGTCCTTGTCACTGTAAAGGAAAAACTCGCTTTGGCGTATCATACCGTTCTTTCCGCCGAGTCTGTGGAGTTTTTTGTAAAGCTCCACGATGTCCTTGACATCGAACGGTTGCATCGCTTGTTGTCCGTCTCTAAACGTCGTATCGCTTATGTACAAATCCTTGGGACATTCCATAGGCACGTGGCGCATATTGAACGCCGTTTTGGGTATTTTACCGTATGTGAAAACCTGTCTGTGAAGATTGGGGTTTTCGACGTCTTGAAGGGACGGCTTGTAGTTGTGTTCTTCGAGCAAGTGGTTGCGCTTATTGTATTCGACAATCATCTTTTGCCTCCGTCACTCGATGTTTTCGAGCATCTTATTTTGCACCGCAATTTGAAGTGCGGATATCATTTCGTCCATGTCGCCGAGCATAAATTTGTCAAGCGAATAAAGCGTGAGCCCTATGCGGTGGTCGGTGACTCTGCCTTGCGGAAAATTGTACGTTCTTATACGCTCGCTTCTGTCTCCCGTGCCCACTTGTGCACGACGATTTTCGGCGTATTCCTTTTGCGCTTGCGACTGATAATAGTCGTAAACTCTCGATTTGAGCACTTTAAGTGCCTTTTCGCGATTTTTTATCTGACTGCGCTCGTCTTGACACTCAACCACTATACCCGTGGGAATATGCGTCATTCTTATCGCGCTTTCCGTCTTATTGACGTGTTGTCCGCCTGCACCGCCACTTCGATAAGTGTCCACTTTTATGTCGTTTTCGTTGAGCGTGACTTCAACGTCTTGAGCCTCGGGGAGCACTGCAACGGTGACGGTTGAGGTATGCACTCTGCCTTGCGACTCAGTTTCGGGAACGCGTTGGACTCTATGCACACCGCTCTCGAATTTGAGCTTGCCCCAAACGCCTTTGCCCGTGATCATAAACACGAGTTCCTTCGCACCGCCGAGCTCGGTGTAGTTCATATTGACTTCTTCTATTTTCCAACGATTGTTTTCGGCATAATGGCGGTACATTCTCATAAGTTCCGTGCCGAAAAGCGCAGCCTCGTCACCGCCTGCACCCGCACGTATTTCCATAATGACGTTATTGTCTTCGTTGGGGTCTTTGGGCAAAAGCGAAATTTTGATGTCTTCCGCGTCTTTGTCGAGCGTATCGCGAAGTTCGTCCAGTTCCTGCTTGGCAAGGGCTTTCATATCCGCATCGCTCTCCATTGCCACCATCTGCTCGCAATCCTCGAAATCGCTCTTGTGCTTGAGGTACGTTGCGTAGTTCTCTACAATGGGCATAAGGTCGGAATGTTCCTTTGAAAGAGCCTTGAATTGTGCTTGGTCCGCAATCACTTCCGGCTTTGACAAAAGGCCTCCTACTTCCTCGTATCGCGCCTGAATTTTATTTAGTCGTTGTATCAATCCGTCGCTTATCTTCATTTTCTTCTCACCGTTGCCATACGTTCGACGCCCTCGATATCCTTGTCGATAGTCACGTCGTAAGAGGCAAAAATCTCTTTGATACTCTCAGCTTGACCTATGCCGAATTCCAGCAAAAGCACACCGCCGTCTTTGAGGTGAGCGTCAAGACCTTTTTCTATAATTCTATAATACTTCAAGCCGTCCGCGTCACCGTCAAGGGCAAGTTGCGGCTCAAAATTTTTGACTTTTTCGTCGAGTTTTTTCACATCCTCGCTCGGAATATACGGAGGATTGGACACGATTACGTCAAATTGCTTATTTTCGACCGCACTCCACATATCACCGCAAACAAAATCGATTTTTACGCCCGTATTGAGCGCATTTGCCTTTGCAACGTCGATTGCGCCCGTGCTTACGTCCGTTGCGCACACGTGTGCGCTCGTATGCTTTGCGATTGACACCGCGATTGCACCGCTTCCCGTACACAAATCGAGCACGTCGATGCCAACGTTTTCCTTTCTCGATTTAACCTCGACTATTGCCTTCTCTGCGAGCTCTTCCGTTTCGGGACGAGGTATAAGCACGTTTTGATTTACGGAGATTTTAATACCGTAAAAGTCACAATAACCGAGCGCGTATTGCAACGGCGTGCCGTCTTTCATCTTATTTGCAATGGCTTCCGCAGCGTCGTATTGCGCCTTGGTGAGCGTTTTTAGTGCGGGAAGTTCGCTCCTCTTGACGCCGGTAACCTCAACCAGCAACCAGTCTATATCCGCTTCGTCCGCGCCCTTTGCAATATTCTTTACACGATCTCTCGCAATGCCGTATGGCACGCGGATATCGAATTTTTTCTCTTCGAGATTGGGATTTGCGTCCATTTCCATAACCGTTTTGAAGGCGGTTATAGACACTTCGAGCATATCGTCCGTCGGTTCTTTGGTAGTAAGTTTTTGAAGTAGCATACCCGGTGCACGCAATATACGCACCAAGAGGCAATCGCTCTTTGCAAGGAGCTTCAAAAGCTCATAGGAAACACCCGCCACTACGGGCAAAAACAAGAGCTTGAAACCGAGTTTTATAAGCGTGTTGAGCACCTTATATCCGCCAACCGACGACGGCACTACGAGATTGCACGCCGTAATCATATAGTTGATGAGTACGAACACCAATATGCTCACCGCAACGACGATAAAGAGGAACGTCGTTCCGCAACGAGAGTGTTCTCTGCGCATTTTCTTAGCGTTTTCAACCGTGAGATCGAGTCCGTGCTCGTAGCAAGTGATGACCTTGTGTTCCGCACCGTGATACATAAACACTCTGCGAACGTCCTTCATAAGCGTCACCAAAAGGATGTAACTTATAAAAATAATCAGCATAAAGCCACCCTCGATAAGACTGTACCAAAGGCCTTTTAACGAGGAGGTATTTATTGCTTGGATATTGTCGCAAATCGCGCCCGTAATGAGGTTTGGCAAGAATACGAAAAGCCCCACGGCAAGAAGCACACCAAGCACCACCGAAAACGCCATAAGCACGTTCATCGGATTGATTTTGAGTTTGTCCGCCATCCATTTTTCAAACTTGGACGGCTCGGCGTAATCGCCGTAAACTTCCGCCGAGCGCATCATTATGCCCGTACCTTGAAATAGTTGCGTGAAAAGATTGACCACGCCTCTTATAAACGGCAAGCGGAAAAACACGTTGCGCTCTTTGGGGCTTTTGATGTACTTGCTCTCGACGGTTATATCACCGCTCGGAGTGCGTACGGCAGTTGCGATGGAGTGTTCGCCCTTCATCATAACGCCTTCGAGCACGGCTTGTCCTCCGATACTCGTCCGCCTCACCGCTTTTGACGTCTTGTCGATAACGTTCTTTACTTTCGGTTCTTTATTTTTCTTGTTTTCTTTCATTTCCACTCTTATATGTAATCGCGATTTACATTCAAATTATATTTATATCATAGAGCCACATCGTGCTCATTTTTTGCATTATCATATATTTCCCAGAGTTCTGTCGTAACTCCTCTAAAAGAAGCACCCCCCCTCTTTCCGGACACGCCGGCATTTATAAAAACATCTTTTTAATGCAACTTTCCCCCTTCCTCACGGTGTTTCCCCTATTCCGTTCCCCCTCTGCACTTCGTTTGAG
>URUQ01000017.1 GCA_900551145.1 uncultured Eubacteriales bacterium | reverse complement strand
TTTATTGTCATCATCGCGATGACGGATTTTGCGTTGGCTCCGCCTGTCTACGAGCGTCGTTAGGCGCACTGCGTGCGCTAATGGAATATTCCTTATGTCATTGCGAGGAACGTAGTGATGTGGCAATCTAGGCGTAGCCGCACACACCAAGCAAGCGATATAGCGAAATTGTGGCAAGAGTTTTTATCCGTGCCCAAACTGATAGCGTATATCGGTTGCGCGGTAGCAAAGCAATAAGGCTAGCGTGGCTAAGGCAATGAGCACGGGTGCGTGTTGCCGTTGCCACAGCGACGCCTTTTGCGAATAATCCACAACTCGCACGAAGTGGGAATATCACTCTCGCTTCGCGAGAATATCACTGTTGCATAGCAACAATATCACTGCGCCAAAGGCGCAATTTCACTACAAAAAAGCACTTGCGATTGCAAGTGCTTTTTTCATTAAGGTTTGGATTGATTATTCTTTGTTGTCGTCGTATTTGTCACGCTTTGCGTCGAGGGAAGGAGTTTCAACGGGTGTTGCAACTTTCTTTTCTTTCTTCTTTGCAATCGGCTTGTTGACCTTGCGGACGATGTAGACGATAACTACGATGATGATGAGCAATCCGAGAACAATCGTCGGGATCATCCACCACAAAGCTTCGGTGTTGAACGTGTGCTTTGGAGTCGTGTTGTTATTGTCATTGTTGTTGTCCTCGTCGCTCGTACCCTTGCTCTCGGAAGAGACAGTGCGTTTTTGGACGGTGTTGCTTTCTGCTGCAGCGTCGTATGCACTTTCATCGATCTTTCTGATCGTCACGTCGTCGAACATTGCATAACCGCTTGTGAGCCCTGTTACAACCGTTTCGCCTTCGACTTCGTCTGCAACGTATTTGCCGAGCGAGAGTTTGAGAGATACGGACGTTACGTCTTCGTTGAGAGTTTTGACGTAGAACTTGTATTCCACGAAACCTGCCTCGGAAGCGGTGCGGATTGACTTGAAGATGAAGGGGTTATCGGTTTCGTTTGCAGAGCCGAGGTAAAGTTCCACAAACGCGCCGACCGTTTCGTCATCGGTTGCGTCGATGCCATACGTTCTTACAAACACGCTGACTTCGTAGAAGCTTTGCTCTTTCAACGTTACGGACGAGCCTGAGTAAGTGTACGCGCTCTTTTCCATATTGTTGATGACGAGCATTTGGTGACTGCCGTTGTGCGCGTAGAGCTCGGATACGGGTATCCAATTCTTCGCTTGCATTTCGGCGAGTTTTGCTTTTTGGAGTGCTTCGACGACTTGGTCTTTGTCAAGGTCTTTGTATTCTTCCTTGTCTTTTGCAGCGTCGTATTCCTTATCGGAAACGGTGATGTCTTCGAGCTTGTAGTCTTTGCCGAGGATGCCGACGTAATCGACACCGCCTACATTCTTCACTTCGTAGAAACCGCCGTCAACGTAGATGACTCCGCTCTTGGTGTTGCTTGAACTTTGGTTAGTGCCCGTCGTACCCGTCCAACCGTTGGGGGTGGAGAGAGAACTTCTGGACTCTACCGTGCTGGAAAGCGAGTCAAAGCTGTCGGTGAGGAATGAAAGTTTGTGGATTTCGTTGCCTTCTTCCGCGTTGTTGTAGTCTGCCTCGTCGATAGAAGTGTAGTAGATATTGTCGAAGAACACGTTGCCCTTAGACGCAGCCTTTTGCGCTTTGAGAGCTTTCTTGATGACGTTTGCGTCGGTGTGCTCATCGTAATCGGGATTTGCCGCCCTTTCCGCTTCGACTTCGTCATCGGTCACTTCGATATTTGCATAATCGACGTTTTCACCGAGCCACAAATTGAGTTTTGTGGAAACGCTCGTTTGACCGACTTCGATGTAGAAGGTATATTTGGTCCATTCCGTACTGCTCGTGCTTTCGATAGTGAAAGAGCTTGCGCCGGAGGTGAGGGAAGACTCGCCCGTGAGATATACGGTTGCTTTTGTTGCGCCTTGCGTCTTAACGTACAAGGAAATCTTGTAGTAGGTATTGGAGGAGAGCGTTACGCTTGAAGAAGCGAAGCCTGCCGCATAACCCTTGGAAGAATTCTTCTTGTTGCCGATTGCAAGCACGTGACCTTTGTCACCGGGGAGAGAGCCGAGTTCGAGCTCGGTTGAGTTCTTGCCGATGGTGGGGTAGAAGTCGCTGAGGGTGACGTCGCTATTGTATTGGAACACCGTCTTTGCTTGGTTGCTCGGGACGAAAGTGAACGTACCGTCTGCGTTGTCGTGTTGGTTGAATTTGATTACGCCCGCGACAAGGTCGGAGTCTTCGGTATTTGCGCCGAGTTTGTTGTCGTTGATTGTCCAGTCGGACGGAGTGGCTGCGATGGTTTGATCTTCGAGACCTTTGCCTTCTTCGAGTTTGTCATCGTCGATGTCGTAATTGTCGAAGTTGCCGTTCTTGAATGCGGAAGAAGTGCTGGACGTGAGGTCGATAGCCTTGGTGTACGTTCCGGTCGAAGTGCCCGTGTACGTGGAGTGGGAAACAATTTCGCCACTGAAATTCGCAACGTACATTGCGCCTTTTGCAAGTGTGGAAGAAGTCCAACGCGTGCCCGTACCGAGAGTAAACTTGAGAGCGATTTCGACGTCTTTGTCGTTTGCACCCGCGATTGCCACGGTGAGTTCGCACCAATCGTTTTGATACTCGTCGTAGTCGGCGGTGTTGACCTTGGAGAATGTCGCGAGCGTCGTGTCGTCTACATATTCGCCTCCCGCGTTCTTATTTCTTTGGAGAACGTATACGTATGCACCGCTCGTGGACTTGATGTCTTGCGTCTTTACCCAGAAAGAGAAACGGTAGTAGTTGTTCGCCTTGATTGTGACGTTGCTCGTTTCGACTTCGTAGTAGCTGTCGGAAGAGGCGTGGAGCATATAAGCGCTCTTATTGACGATCTCGTAGGGGAGTTCGGGGTAAGCGAGGCCGCTTACATTCTCGGTGTCGTGTGCAAAGGCATCTTCGTTTTCAAGGCTTACGACGCCTTCGGAGATGTAACCGTCAATGACGGGGTTGGTCTTTTTGTCGGTGTCGAAGTTGCTCTTCCAACCGTTGGGTGCGCCGCCACCGAGAGATTCGACTACTCCGGGCATCGTGCTGCCGGTGGACGTCGTGTCGAGAATGTTTTCAAGCAAGTTATCGTGAGTAGTGAGGTCAACGATAATGCCTCTCAAAGCGTCGTTGCTTTCGCAATCGAGAGAGTTGTCCGTCGCCTTCTTTACGGAAGTGCTTTCCGAGGGAAGAGTTTCGCACTCGGTGAGTTTGAGCTCGTCAATGAACACCCAACCGTTTGCAAACGTGCCGTTTGCGTCGTAGAGGGTGGTTTTGCTGCTGCTTGACGGGCTGAGCTCGCAACTTACGGAAGTGTTGCTGTTGGTGCCTTCCGTGCCGAGCCATACGTTCATATTGTAACTGTAATTCTTGAATTGGTTGCCTTGGATATAGAAGGTGTAGGTTCTCCATTCACCCGTGGTGTTGCCGTCAACAGTTGCGTCGGAATAACCCTTGTCGCCGCTTACGGTGATTTGCTTATTGCCGACGAGGTAATCGGAGGATTTCTTTGCGGAAATGCCTTTGATGACGATGTCTTTGCCATCGCTACCCGTGAGAATAAGGGATACGCCCGCACCGTGTACGTTGTAGGTGAATATATCCAAAGAGAGTGCGTAGGTCTTGTTGTGCTCGATCGTGATCGTACGAGAAGACTTGATGCTTTGTGCGGTCATGATTTGTTGAGAGAGCATAAAGACGTTTGAACCCGTGATGGAAGCCGCACGTTCATCGGTGAAAACGGTGTCTGCGATGTCGCCGAGCAATTCTTTTGCCGCGTTGTAATCGATTTTGTCGGTGCTACCGTCTTTTTGGAGAGTGTATTGCTTTGCGTAATCGGAGTAGTTGCCCGCAAACTTGGAAAGGTCGACTATACCGTTGTGTCTGTATGCCGATGGTGCGGGATCGTCTTTGCCACTGTTGCCGGATACCAAAGACCAACCGTTGGGTGCGCCTGAAGAAGAGATGGTGGTCGTGCCGAAATCGAAACGGCCGTTGGGAACTTTCAACGTTGCGGTTGCGTAGAACTCGTTACCGTTGCGTTCAAGCTCGACTGCTTCTTTGTATACGGACTCGGCACTCTTTTCCTCGGTGTCTTCGAGTTTTTCGAGAGAGAGGTTGTCAAATACCGCATAACCCGTGCTCAAACCGGTCTTGTCGGAAGAAGTGCATCTGCCGAGGCCGAGCATAACGTTGAGGGAAGTGGAGGAAACGGGAGATGCTTCGATGAGAATTTCGTAAGTTTTCCAGTCGCCCTTGGTGTCGATGCCTTTGATTTCCGCGTAAGTGTTGGAGCTTACGTAAATGCGAGCACCGCGTGCATCTTCGTCGTTACCGCCGATGTTGTGGGTGAGTACGTCGACTTTGAGTCTGTAATAAGCACCTTTTTCAAGTGTGAAGGAAGTGGAGGTGTAGCCATAAGCCGTCGGACCATGAATAGTCTTGCCGTCTGCGTCTTTACCTTCTTCGGGCATATACACCATAAGGGAGTGCTTGTAAATACCGCGATTGTCGTATCTTCCGTTTACGTTCAACAAATTATACAACGTGTCTTGGTCGTCGTTCCACTTGCTCTTGTTGGCGTCGTAGAGCGCTTTGTCAAGACTGATGACGCCCGCCGTAACGTCGGACTTGTAATCGCCGGAAGAGTACATCTTCGCACCCGACCAACTCGTAAGAGAACGAGGGTAGGACGTCGATGTGGTGTCGATCACGTGGAAGTCGCCGTTTTTGACGAGGAGATCTTTGGTCTCTTCATACTTCGTCGAATCCGTCGTAGATCCGTTGTTGTCGTCGTTTCTGTTGCAAGCGACGAACAGGCACGATGAAAGTACGATAATCGTAATCATCATAAGTGCTAAAACTACAAATTTTTTCTTGTTCATACCAAACCTGTAAAAGATTTATTTTGCTCGGACGTTCGTCCTTTATTGTTGCTCAATCGATTGATTATCACGTCTGCGCCTCTGCGTATATGCGCGTATCGCACGCACGATAATTATCAATATGCTTTGTTATTCTAATACAAATACATTATTTTTGCAATAAAAATTCATACTTTCTCGCAAATTAATAAAAATATAAGTATGCAATCCTATCTATATGCGTCTTCGATTATGGCGCAAAACTGTTTCAAATATAACCGCCAATGTCAAAAACTCTCAAAGGGCAGGCAAATCGCGGTTATTCTTGCGGGACTTGCCATAGGCGTGGTTACGGGGCTTTTCGGCGCCGGCGGGGGCATGCTCACCGTGCCCGCTCTGACCTTTATCGCAAAGTTTGACGAAAAGCACTCTCACGCCACTGCAATTGCGGTGATTTTGCCGTTGTGCCTTATAAGTTCCGTCGTATACGCGCTTGGCGCGACATTTGAAAACGGCGTCGTTTTACCCACCGTTATAGGCGTTACGATAGGCGGTGCTATAGGCGCGCTTTTGCTTAAAAAAATGTCAAACGGAGCTATATCTTTTTTGTTTTACGCGCTTATGCTCTTTGCAGGACTAAAAATGATATTTTGACAAAAATCAACGTTTAATCGAGTGTTTTATATCGATAAACATATACTTTTTGCAAATAATGAGGTGATTATGCAGTTTATATATTTCGTTTTGGCAGGCGTTGCCGGCGGTATTTTGGCGGGTATGGGAATGGGCGGAGGAACGCTCACTTTGCCTATTTTGGTGATAGGACTCGGAGTGGGGCAACTCACTGCGCAGTTTGCCAATCTCGTTGCGTTCTTGCCGTCGGGTTCAGTTGCGCTTTGCGTGCATATAAAGAACGGACTCGTCAAGAAAAACAACCTGTTATCCCTACTTTTGCCGGCTGTGATATCGTGTATTGTTTGCTCGTTTTTTGCAACCAAAATCGATAGCGATTTGCTCAAAAAACTGTTCGGCGGTTTTTTGATAGTTATTGCGCTCGGCTCGCTCACGGCAAAAGTCGCAAATAAAAAAGGGTGAGGGTGTTTTCTACCTATACGATGAGGGAAAACCGTTAGAAAAATATTAAAAAATCGCAAAAATTCAGCAAATTTCAAAAAAAGGGGTATTTACATTATAAGATTTGTAATGTATAATTATTCTAATCTTTAATTTTATGACGAAGGATTGATTTTATGACTATTTCATTGAGGACTTTTCGCAGAGGTATACACCCTCCCGCGAACAAGTTTACGAAAGACGTGCCTCTTGAAGAGTTTCCTATCCCCGACAAGCTATACGTGTCGCTTTCTCAACATATCGGCGCGCCCGCAAAAGCAATAGTGCAGGTGGGTGATCACGTTGACGAAGGACAACTCATCGGCGAGGCAAACGGTTTCGTTTCGGCAAACGTTTATTCTCCCGTGTCGGGCACTGTGAAATCCTTTGTAACATTACCCACGGCGACCGGACAAGACGCCTTGCACGTGGAAATCGACAACGACTTCCTCTACACGACGCAATCTCTCAAACCGCTCAAAGACCCCACCAAAGAAGAGATTATCGATAGGGTAAAAGAAGCGGGTATCGTCGGTATGGGCGGTGCTACTTTCCCGACACACGTCAAATTGATGCCCAAAGAAAAAGTGGACACACTCATCATCAACGGTGCGGAATGCGAGCCTTACATCACTTGCGACTACCGCTTGTTTATGGAAAAAGCCCCCACCATTATCAAGGGTGTAAAACTTTTGATGAAGGCACTCGACGTCAAGCACGCCTACATAGGTATAGAAGCCAATAAACTTTCGGCAATAAGATATCTTGCCAGCCTCGTTCCGAGCGACATAGACGTGATGAAGCTCAAAACCAAGTATCCGCAAGGCGCGGAGAAACAACTTATCTATGCAATTACGCATAGAGTCGTGCCCACGGGTGCGCTTCCTTCGAGCGTGGGTTGCGTGGTTTGCAACGCACACACGGCATACTCGGTGGCAAGAGCGGTGCTTTTCGGCGATCCGTGCTACAAGCGCGTTATGACGGTATCCGGCGGAGGCGTTGCAAACAGAGGCAACTTCTGGGTGCGCAACGGCACGACGTATCAGTTTGTATACGACACTTGCAGAGGAGACAAGCCCGAGGATATCACCAGAAAGGTGGTAAGCGGCGGTCCTATGATGGGATTTGCGCAAGCCGACTTGCGCTCTACCTGCTCCAAAGGCACTTCTTGCTTGCTCTTCCTCACAAATAAGGAATTTAACACGAGTCCCACCACTCCGTGCATAAGTTGCGGAAAGTGTATTCTCAACTGCCCGATGTCCCTCGTCCCGAGAGAAATCGAAAAAGAGGTGGGAAAAGAAGATTATGAAGGCACTTTCAAGATGGGCGTGCTCAACTGCATAGAGTGCGGAGCTTGCTCCTATTCCTGCCCTGCAAAGCGTCCGCTCGTTCAAGCTATACGCCTTGCAAAGAAAGAAATAAAGACGAGGGGGATAAAGTGATATGCCTAAATACATAGTATCCTCTTCGCCACATATATCCACGACGTTCACGACGCGCAAAATGATGCTTGACGTCATTATCGCGCTCGTTCCCGCAACCGTCGCAAGCATTTTGCTTTACGGATTTTATCCGCTTTGTATGATGGTGCTTTGCGTAGGTTCTTGCGTGTTTGCGGAGTGGCTTTTCAACGTCATCGGCAAACGCTATCAAAGCGTGGGTGACTTGTCGGCGGTCGTCACGGGTATGATACTCGCGCTCAATCTTCCGCCCGTAGTACCGTTCTACGTGCCTATGGTCGGCGGTTTCTTTGCCATTATTGTGGTGAAGATGCTCTTCGGCGGTATCGGCAAAAACTTTGCCAACCCCGCAATCACGGCGCGTATATTCTTGCTCTTGTGCTGGACGACGGTTATGACCAACTTTGTCGCTCCAATCGACCTCAAGAACGGCGCAAACCTCTTTTCCTTCTTCAATCAAGCGGTGAATATCGACATCGGCGCAATCACGAGCGCAACTCCGCTTGCGGGAGTCAAATCCGCAGTCAAGGCGGGCACTAATCCCGCTCTCGGGCTCAATGCTTTGGATATGTTCCTCGGAAGAATAGGCGGAAGCGCGGGTGAGGTGAGCACTCTTGCAATCCTCATCGGCGGTATCTATTTGCTTATCCGCAGAGTTATAGACTGGCGTATCCCCGCTCTTTATATCGGCTCGACGGTGGTGTTTACCGCAATATTCTTTGCCGGCAGCGGTTACGTGGGAGAATATATCTGGACGTACTTGCTCGGTGGCGGTCTGATGTTCGGCGCATTCTTTATGGCAACGGACTATGCGACTTCGCCAAAGACTTGCCTTGCGGTGGTCATCTACGGCGTGGGGCTCGGCTTCTTGACGGTGATATTCAGAAAGTACGGCACTATGAACGAGGGTGTGTCCTTTGCGATACTCCTTATGAACGTGCTTACGCCTTTGCTTGACAGAATTATGCCGAGAGTGTTCGGCGCACCCAAGAAGAACAACTTTGCAAAACTCACTAAAAAACATAAAAAAGACGGCGGTGAAGCAGTCACGGCCGAAGGAGGTGCGAAATGAGCGATAAAGACGAAATTATGCAACAAGTCGCACCCGAAAAAGACGTAAACGCGGTGAAAAACGAAAGCGTAGAAAGTGCAAAAGCCACTCAAAACGAAAGCGTTGAAAATATTGCTAACGAAGTCGTAGAAGTGCAATCGCAAGAAGAAAACAACACCGAAAACACACAAAATATCGTTGAAAACAACGCCGAAAACGTGCAAAAAAACGATGAAAATTATGCCAAAAACGGTGTGAAAAACAAGAAGAAATTCAAGCTCGGTACGGTCGGTAAATGCACGCTCGTGCTTGTCGTTATCGCGGTTGTTGCGGGCATTTTACTGGGAGTCGTCAACTGGCTTACGTACGTCAATCCCGACAGTGTAATTATCCAAAAGTGCGCAACCGAATATCAAGTGTCCGCCGATAACGTAAGCAAAAACGAGGACAGAGTGTATGCCTACAAGAATACCAAGAATCTCGTCAAGTCCTGCTTCGAGGCAAAAGACGGGGACGGAAACGTGCTCGGATATTGCTATTATTCCGTCGGCGCAGGCGCAAAAGACGGCGAGATAGAATTGCTCGTTTATATCGATGCAAACGGAATAATCAAGAATATCGAGGTGTACGAACAAGGCGAAACGGCGGGCTATTTCGACAAGGTCGAAAAAGCCAATAAATCCAAATATGTCGGGTTAGATATCACAAAAATCGACAGATTGACGCTTCTTCCCTCGGGAAGCGAAGCGACGGCGGAAGGTGAAATCGCGGCAGTGAGCCAGGCAACTTATACCTCTACGGGCTATCACAATGCGGTTGCCTCGGCAGTGTATGCGTTTTTACAAGCAACGAAGGGGGAAACAAAATGAAAAAGAATGCAAAATTGCAAATAGTTTCCAACGGCATTTTCGCTCAAAACCCGACGTTTAGGCTCGTTTTGGGTATGTGCCCGACGCTTGCAATCACCACGAGCGCATTCAACGGCTTGGGAATGGGGCTTGCGGCAACGTTGGTGCTTATATGTTCCAACGCACTCGTATCATTGCTCCGCAAATTTATACCGGACAAGGTGCGTATTCCCGCGTATGTTTTGATTATCGCAACGCTTGTTACTTTGCTTGAAATGTTGCTCAAGAGATTTATCCCCACGCTTTATAGCGCGCTCGGTATTTATCTGCCGCTCATAGTGGTCAACTGTATCATTTTGGCAAGGGCAGAGGCTTTTGCAAGCACCAACAAGGTCGGCGACAGTATGCTTGACGGATTGGGAATGGGGCTTGGCTTTACTCTCGCTCTTACCGCGCTCGGATTTGTAAGAGAACTTATCGGCGGAGGCTTGTTCTTTGGTCTCGCTATCGGCGCGTTGCCGAAGTATGCTCTCAAATTTTTCGTGTTGCCGGCAGGCGGTTTCTTGACGCTCGGACTTGCTATGGCACTCGTCAACGCAATAAGCGATTATAGGGCAAAGAAGAGAAAAGAGGACGCCGAAAAGCGTATCAAGGACGTCGAGGACGCAAAGGCGTCGCTTGACGAAAAAGTCGAAGAAACGGAGGTTGCGTAATGGAATACTTTTTGCTTATAATCGGCGCAATGTTCGTAAACAACTTCGTGCTCAGTCAATTCTTGGGGTGCTGTCCTTTCCTCGGCGTGTCCAAAAAGGTGGATACCGCTCTCGGTATGGGACTTGCGGTCACGTTCGTTATGGGCGTTGCAAGCATCTTTACTTGGCTTATACAGAAGGCACTTGTCGCGCTCGGCGTGGAATATTTGCAGACTATTGCGTTTATTCTCGTAATTGCCGCGCTCGTGCAACTTATAGAAATGGTTCTCAAAAAATATATGCCGTCGCTTTATAGCGCGCTCGGCGTATATCTTCCGCTTATTACCACCAACTGCGCGGTGCTCGGCGTTGCAATTCTCAACGTCGATACCTACGGCGTGGCAAGCGGAATAAGTCTTTTGCAATCATTCCTCAACGGCGTATTCAGCGGTGTGGGCTTCTTGATTGCAATATTGTTGCTTGCGGGCGTTAGAGAAAAGATGGATAGCGACGCTATTCCCAAACCGTTCAGAGGTTTCCCGATCACTCTTATCTCGGCAAGCATACTCAGTATGGCGTTCGTTGCGTTCGGCGGACTTATCTCGTCGTCGGGTGCAATCAACCCGTTTGCTTAAGGGTAGGTGGTGCGTATGTCGTGTTTGATTGTTGCAAGCGCGGGCGTAAATCCTCTGACGATACTTTGGTCGCTATTGGTATTGCTCGTTTTGGCGGCGGTATTCGGATTCGTTTTGGCGGTGCTCGGCAAGAAACTTGCCGTACACGAAGACGAACGTATCGGACAAGTGAGAGAACATTTGTCGGGCGCAAACTGCGGTGGTTGCGGATATGCGGGCTGTGACGCCTTTGCAAAGGCAATCGTGGAAGGCACTGCGGATATCAACGCTTGTTCGGCAACCTCCGCCGAAAACAAAAATAAAATTGCCGAAATTATGGGCAAGAGCATAGACGCGGAAGAGACTATGATAGTCGTTGCTTGCAGGGGCGGAAACAATGCCGTCGACAAGTACGAATATATGGGGTACGGCAACTGCAAGAGTATGGAATTGCTCGGCGGCGGCAGAAAGCAATGCAAGTGGGGTTGCCTCGGAATGGGCAGTTGTGTGGACGCTTGTCCGTTCGGCGCAATGGGAATCGGTGACGACGGATATGCAAAAGTCGGCTACGATAAATGTGTGGCTTGCGGCAGATGTATAAGCGCGTGTCCCAAAAAGCTCGTAAAACGTATCCCGGCAACGGCAAAGTACTACGTTGCTTGCTCCAACTGTTTAAGGGGCGGTAAAGACGTGCGTGCGGTATGCTCGGTGGGTTGCCTCGGTTGCGGACTTTGCGCAAAAGTGTGTCCGAGAGGCGCAATCACGATGGAGAACAATCTCCCGATTATTGACTATACCAAATGCGTCGGTTGCGGACTTTGCGCTCAAAAGTGTCCGTCAAAGTGCATTTTGCCCACCAAATCCGAAAAGGAAGAGAAAACGGAATAATTCCGCAAACATAATTAAGAAAAAATAGATATCGGAAAATTATAGAGGAAAGAAATAGCGAAACAATAAGTCCGAAAGGACGCAGGAGACAAATATGGAAAAAATAGCGATTATCGACATTGGCTCAAACTCTGCAAGACTCGTGCTCGTCAACGTGCTTGACGGCGGATATTTTGTTGTGTTTGACGAACTGAAAGAAACCGTTCGACTCGGTCAGGATATGGATTGGGACGGATTCATTAAGCCCCAACGTATAGCTCAAACGATAAAAACGCTAACGATGTTCCGTCGTTTGTGCGACGCAAACAAGGTAGACAAAATCTTTGCGTATGCCACGGCGGCGGTGAGACGTGCAAAAAATCAAAAGAGTTTTCTTGACGAAGTCGCAATGACTTGCGGTATCAAGATAAAAGTGCTTTCGCCCGAAGAGCAAGCTATGCTCGTATACCAAGGCGTAATCAACTCTATGGATATTCCCAAGGGCTTGATTATGGAAATGGGCGGAGGTTCTACCAATCTTATTTACTACAATAGAAGAAATCTTATTCACTACGAAACATTGCCTTTCGGCGCGGTTACGCTTACGGATTTGTTCAAAAACGACTCCTCGACCCCGCAAGAAAGAGCAAAGAAAATCGAAGAGTTTATCGGTGAACAACTCGAAAAAATTCCTTGGCTTGACAGTATAGAGCCGGATACGGCGTTTGTGGGTGTCGGAGGCAGTTTCCGCAATCTCGGCAGAATTAGCCGTATGATAAAGAAGTATCCGTTCAATATGACGCACAACTATGAGTTGCCCGTAAGCGAATTTGACAATATCTACAACACCATCAAAAAGCTCGATCTCAACAGCACGATGAAGATAAAGGGCTTGTCCAGCGGTAGAGCGGATATATTCCCGAGCGCACTTGCCGTCATGAAAGCGGTGCTTTCTCGCTTTACGTTCGAGAAGATTACCATCAGCGGATGCGGACTTCGTGAAGGCGCGATGTTCAGATACGCAGTCCCCGGCATCAACGAAAGACCGCTCAGCGACGTGCTCGGACACTCGCTCTATACGCAAATGAGATATCACGACCTCAATATCGCGCACGCAGAGCACGTTTACAATCTCTCAATCCAACTCTTCAAACAACTCAAAGTGCTTCACAAGATGCCGAGAGCGTACGTGAGGGTGCTCAAAATCGCGGCGCTTATGCACGATAGCGGAATGAGAATCAAATTCTACAACCACCAATTGCACTCGGCATACATTATCCTCAACAGCAATCTCTACGGCGTACCGCACAAGGATATAGTAGTGGCGGCGTTCGTCGCTGCGGGACATAGGAAAGCGGAAAACGCACGCGACGAGATTGTCAAATACAAGGATATGCTCACGCAAGAGGACGTCGACGCAATAAAAAAATTGAGCGTGATTTTGCGTATAGCGGAGAGTTTTGACCGCTCGCAAAGCGGTGTGGTTACGGGCATCAATTGCGACGTGCTCGGTGACAGCGTAATTGTAAAGACGGAATGTGAAAACGGCGGGGATTGCGCACTCGAAGTCAAAGACGCAATGGGTGCTGCGGCGGAATTTAAGGCTGCGTACGGCAAGAATCTCGAAATTCTGTAATACGAAATGGAAAAATTTGCAAAAGATATAGTCCTTGCGTCCGCATCGCCGAGGCGCAAGGATATATTGCGTAAAATGGGACTCGATTTTCAAATCGTGCCGTCGAGCGTTGACGAGAGAAAAATCAAGGCGGTTTTGCCTTGTAATCTCGTAAAACGCCTCGCAATAGCCAAAGCGGACGACGTTGCGAGCGATTATAAAGACGCTACGGTGATATCGGCGGATACGATAGTCGCAAAAGGGTTCAAAGTGTACGGAAAGCCCAAGGACGATGGCGACGCAATCGCAATGATATCTTCGCTCAATAACAAGTGGCACACCGTGTATACGGGCGTGTGCGTCAAGTGCGGTGAGAAGCAAAGAGTGTTTTGCGTGGCGTCGCACGTTAAATTCAAAAACCTTACGCAAGCCGAGATAGTAGAGTACGTCAAAGAGTGCAAACCTCTCGACAAGGCGGGCGCGTACGGAATACAAGACGATAAAATAGTTGAAAAATACGAGGGCAGTTACACAAATATCGTGGGATTGCCCGAGGAAAAACTTGCCCGAGTTTTGAGGCAAGTCGGAGTTATCTGATGGCAACAATAGAACTTTCAATCGATTTAGGCAGTAAATTTATCACCATATACCAAAAGGGTATAGGGCTCGTTCTGCGTGAGCCGGCAATCGCAATCGCAACCAAAGCGCGCAACCGCCTCGAAATAAGAGACGCGGGTTATCGCGCGGAAAGCGTTATGACGGGCGCGCTCGGCGGAGCAAAGGTCATCGCACCTATCAAAGAGGGTATCATCGTGGACGAAGAGATGGCAACGATGCTTCTTGCCTACTTCCTCAAAAAGATTATGCCCGAGGGCTTGTTCCCTCCGAGAATTAAGGCAATCGTGTCAATATGCGAGTCCTCGTCCAGTTCCGATAGACGTGCCGTTGAAAAATGCTGTCTAAAAGCAGGCATAAAAGAGGTCACTCTCGTCGAGTCGGGATTGAGCCTTTTGGCATACACGGGCAGTATCGGCGGGCTTTTCGTGGATATCGGCGGAGGAAAGACGGAAATCTCCGCAGTCACCAACCACGGCATCGCAACGGGTTGCTCCGTCAATATAGCGGGTGACGCTTTCAACAACGCCATTATCGACAGCCTTTATATGAACTACGGCGTAAAAGTGGGTGAGTTCACCATAGAAAACCTCAAAAAATCCGCTCTTTCCTTCTATATCAACGATGAGGGCAGTTATGCGGTAAGCGGTGGCAGTGCGGACGGCTCTCCTCGCTCGCTTTACGTGACGGCAGAGGCTATGCGCAATGCCGTTATCCCGCTCGTCGACGACATTATCGAAGTGATTATGTCCGTCCTCAACCAAACCCCGCCTGAATTGTCTGCGGAAATCTTGCGCAAGGGTATATTCGTCAGTGGCGGAAGTTTGCATATCCCGGGACTTATCGAATATCTCGAACAAGCTCTCGAACTTCCCGTAACTCCTCTAAAAGACATCGAAAACGCCATTGCAATCGGCGGTGCGAAGTTTTTTGATGAGCGTAATCTTTTGTCGGATATGCTCGGAGTCAAATTGTATTAAAGCGCCCCAAACGGCGAATAACTGCGTCAGAGCCGTCCGATTTTCGGACGGCTCTTTTTATAAGCAGTCGTAACTTCTCAAAATACAATAACCCACTCTTTTCGGACACGCCGACATTTCTAAAAATATTATTAAATGCAACTTTCCCCCTTCCTCACGGTGTTTGGACTTCGGCG
>URUQ01000016.1 GCA_900551145.1 uncultured Eubacteriales bacterium | reverse complement strand
AAATAATAGTGTATATTACGTTACCGTAAAATACCAAAACGGTGAAACCGTGGAACTTACCGCTAACGGTTTTTTATTGGAAAGCAAAAGAGATATAACAGAAGAAATTGTTGACGTTTACGGAACTATCGACATTTATCCGAATGCGACTATATAAGCATTGCAAATAATAAAGTTAGCGTGTTGAAAAACACGCTTTCTTTTTTTATTGGCTATGCAACGATTGATTTTTTTGGGCAATAAGACTATAATCTGCAAGCGTACGGACAAAGTTATTGCGTGGCGTAAAGCGGATAACGGAATTTGTGGAAGTTTGCAAAAAACAGTTGGAAACAGATATTGTGACGCAATAATCCATAAATCGGGTTTTACAAAAGCGAGAAACGCAAAGCGCACAAATGCAAAAGGATACAAAAGATGATTGCGTCGATAGTCCTCGGGGCGGTGGCGGTCGTAGGGACGATTGCCTCCATTATATTTTTGCCGGAAGTGAAGGTGAAGAATAGGCGAGTGCCTATATTTTGGCTACCCGCTTTTGCGTGCGCAATCATACTTTTGAGCATAGGCGCATTGCCTATCAAGGACGCAATGCAAGGGCTTGCGGGGGATATGCTTTCGATGTTCGAGGGCAGGGTGAGCGTCAATCCCGTCAAGATACTTTTGCTGTTTTTCGGTATGACCGCGATATCCGTATTTTTGGACGAGGCGGGCGTGTTTCGCTACCTTGCCACCAAGTCTGCAAAGCTTGCGGGAAGCAGTCAAAAGAAACTGTTTTTCATACTGTACGCGGTGGTGTCGATTTTGACGGTTTTCACCTCAAACGATATCATTATCCTCACGTTTACGCCGTTTATCTGCTATTTCTGCAAAAATGCCAAGATTTCGCCTCTTCCGTATTTGGTGTCGGAATTCGTTGCCGCCAACACTTTTTCGATGATATTTATCATAGGAAATCCCACCAATATTTACCTTGCGGAAAACTATGGAATTACTTTTGGAAGATACTTCGAAACGATGGCTTTGCCGACGATTTTGGGCGGATTTATCGCACTGGGAGTGCTGTATCTCATATTCAGAAATAAACTGAAAGAGGCAATCGAAGTCACTGATTTTCAAGACGCGACGATAGAGAAAAAACCGCTTGCGTTATTCGGTGCAAGCGTGCTTAGCGTATGCCTCGTGTTGTTGGTGATATCCGATTATATAGGCGTTGAAATGTGGGCGTTTGCGGTGCTTGCTTTACTGGTGCTCGTTGTGGGATGTCTTATAATTTGCGCAGTGAAAAAAGAAAAACCGATTGAACTCGGACGCACTTTTGCGCGCCTTCCGTATGAGCTTATCCCGTTCGTGGTGTCTATGTTTATAATAGTGCTTGCGCTCAAACGCAACGGTGTAGCGGACGAGATTGCAAACGTATTTGCAAAGACGGGTAGCAATTTGGATATCTTGACGTACGGCGTATCCTCAACGCTTGCGGCAAACCTTATTAACAACATACCTATGAGTGTGCTCTATTCCGTTATCACGCAAAACGCCTCACCGTTTGCGGTGTACGCGTCCGTGGTCGGCTCGAATATCGGCGCTTTTTTGACGCCCGTAGGTGCACTTGCGGGTATAATGTTTACGGGACTTTTGAAGTCGCTCGACGTCAAATTCTCTTTTGCGGACTTTGCAAAGCACGGCGTGGCGGTTGCAATCCCTACGCTTTTTGCCACGCTTGCGGGACTTTATATAATGAAAGCGATTATGTGAAATATCGCAAGCAAATTGACGTTGCCGTTTCGGGAGTGATATTTGCGCTCCGCGCAACGATATAAGCGTGTTGTAAATTTTATGCCAAAATCAAAAAACACTGTCCGTTCGGGCAGTGTTTTTGTGTTGATGATTGATTGATTATTATTTTCTTTTTAAGCGTTTGGTGTGGCGCAAGCGAGAGTGACGATAATTCTTGGCAAGTCCGCCGCCCGACGTTTCGCGATAGCGCACGTTGATGTCTTTGCCCGTTTGGTACATAGTTTCCACCACGGCGTCAAAGGAAATTTGGCGTGAGTTGGTGAGAAAGTTGGCAAGCGACACGGCGTTGATTGCGCGCATTGCCGCAACCGCGTTGCGCTCTATGCAAGGTATTTGCACGAGACCTTCGACGGGGTCGCAAGTGAGTCCGAGATGGTGCTCCATTGCAACTTCGGCGGAGTACTCGATTTGGTCAAAGTCCATTCCGAAAAGTTGCGCAAGTGCCGCCGCCGCCATAGAACACGCCGTACCGCACTCCGCCTGGCAACCGCATTCCGCACCGCTTATGGAAGCGTTGGTTTTGACGATGTTGCCGATAATACCCGCGGTGCAAAGCGCGTCGATTATGTCGTCGTTTGTGAAGGAGTGCGTCTCTTGCTCGTAGCGAAGCACTGCCGGCACGATACCGCACGAACCGCAAGTGGGGGCGGTTACGATGATTTCACCCGCGGCGTTTTGCTCGCTCACAGCAAAGGCGTACGCGCATACGAGACGATTTTCTTTGGTTTGCGGAGTTTCGTCAATGTGGCGTTGTTGATAGAGAATTTTGGCTCTGCGCTCGGTGTTGAGACCTCCAGGGAGCACACCGCTTGCTTTGAGACCTTGTTTGATTGCGTTTTTCATCGCTTCCCAAATCTCTGCAAGGTAGGTGCGGATTTCAGTTCCCTCAAAGCGTTCCACATATTGGGGAATGGTGATTTCCTCTTTGTCGCAATATTCGCGAATTTGCTCGAAAGTGTGATGAGGGTATACGTCCTCGGGCTCTATCGAACTTTCGCCCTCGACCTCGATTGCACCTCCGCCCACGCTGTAAACGCGCCACGAGTCTATGACTTTGCCGTTTAGGTCGAATGCAAACAAGTCCATGGTGTTGGGGTGAGGAAGTTGAGTGTTTTCAAAATCGAAAACGACGTCCACGGGCTTGGTAAATGTCTTTTTGAGTACGACGTCGGTGCCGTGGCCTTTTCCCGTCTTTGCCAAAGAACCGTAAAGCACGGCTTTGAAAGAAAGCGCGTTTTTGTTGCGCTCGGAAAACAGTTTTGCGGCTTTTTCGGGGCCCATCGTGTGGGAACTCGACGGTCCGCGTCCGATTTTGTACAATTCGGTGAGGCTTTTCATTGGTTACTCCTTATATCGAGGGTATTATAGCACACCTTGCGTTTTTATCAACGCTTTGAGAGGGATAAAGGTGCATAAAATCGCAAAATATTTTTGCGCATACCCCTCAACGATTTGCCAAGCGTATAAAAAATGTGCTAATATTACAAAGTTTTATATGGACATAAATATATTCGCGCATATATGATACGAAAAAATCATCGAAAGAAGGTTCGATTATGGTCAGAAACGATTTGAGAAACATTGCAATCATTGCACACGTCGACCACGGCAAAACTACGCTCGTGGACGGTATGCTCAAACAATCGGGCACGTTTAGAGAAAATCAACAAGTAGCAACGTGCGTTATGGACTCGGGTGACCTCGAAAGAGAAAGAGGTATCACCATTTTGGCAAAGAATACGTCCATACATTATAACGGCGTAAAAATCAATATCATCGACACTCCCGGACACGCGGATTTTTCGGGTGAAGTGGAGCGCGTCCTCAAAATGGTCAACGGCGTCGTACTTTTGGTTGACGCACAAGAAGGACCTATGCCTCAAACGCGTTTCGTCGTTGAAAAAGCATTGGCTTTGGGACTCAAAATCATAATAGTAGTCAACAAAATCGACAAGCCCGACGCAAGACTTGCAGAAGTCGGCGACGAAGTGCTGGAACTTTTGCTCGATCTCGACGCAAGCGACGAGCAACTTCAAAGCCCCATTTTGTATTGCAGCGGTAAACAAGCGACGGCAACTCGCGACTACAACGTCCCCGGCAAAGACCTCAAACCGCTCTTCGATACGATTATCGATTATATCCCCGCTCCCGAAGGCGACGAAAACGGGGAATTGCAACTTCTCGTATCCGCAATCGACTACAACGATTACGTCGGTCGTATCGGTATCGGCAGAATTGAAAGAGGCAAAGTGGATATGGCAAAGGAAGTCGTGGTATGCGATTACCATAGCGGAATTTCACCGTATAAGAGCAAAATCGTCAACCTCTTCCAAATCGAAGGATTGAAGAGAGTCCCCGTCGAAAACGCAATGGTGGGCGACATCGTGTGTTTCAGCGGTATAGAGAATATCACCATCGGCAACACCATTTGCTCTCCGTCCAAAATCGAGCCTGTGCCTTTCGTCAAAATCGGTGAACCTACTATCGAGATGAACTTCTGTGTCAACGACAGTCCGTTTGCGGGCAAAGAGGGCAAATTCGTGACGTCTCGTCATTTGCGCGACAGACTTTTCAAGGAACTTCTCAAAGACGTATCCTTGCGCGTTTATCAAACGGAAAGCGCGGACACTTTCAAAGTGTGCGGTAGAGGTGAAATGCACCTTTCAATCCTCATCGAGACTATGCGCAGAGAGGGTTACGAGTTTGGCGTAAGCACCCCCAAGGTCATTTTCAAGACGATTGACGGAGTGAAGTGTGAACCTATGGAACAACTTTTCATCGACGTACCCGCCGACTGCGTAGGCTCGGTTATGGAGCGCATGGGCGTAAGAAAAGGCGAACTCGTCACGATGACTCCGTCGGGAAGCAGAATTCGTATGGAATTCAAAGTGCCCGCAAGAGGACTTTTCGGATTTAAGAACGAGTTCTTGACGGACACCAAAGGTGAGGGCGTTATGAACCAACTTTTTGCCGGTTACGCACCTTACAAAGGACCTATTCCTCGCAGATTTACGGGTTCGCTCGTAGCGTTCGAGACTGGTGAGGCGGCAACTTATGGTCTCTTCAACGCACAAGACAGAGGCGTGCTATTCATCGATCCGCAAACGCAAGTTTACGAAGGTATGGTTGTGGGTATGTCCCCCAAGAACGAGGATATAAGAGTCAACGTTTGCAAGCGCAAACACGTCACCAATATGCGTGCGGCGGGCTCGGACGAAGCGTTGCGTCTCAACACTCCGCGCAAGTTCAGTCTCGAAGAGGCAATCGAGTTCCTCAACGACGACGAAATGCTCGAAGTAACGCCCAAGAATATCCGTATCCGCAAGGTTATTTTGTCGGGCTCTGAAAGATTGAAACTCG
Source organism: uncultured Eubacteriales bacterium (assembly GCA_900551145.1). Taxonomy (GTDB): domain Bacteria; phylum Bacillota; class Clostridia; order Christensenellales; family CAG-917; genus CAG-475. The sequence continues at coordinate 9,816 of URUQ01000016.1, read as the reverse complement.
CATTCGGCAACAAAGTTGAAAAAGAATAAATAACGCAAAACCAGTTTATTCTTGCAAAATAATATGAAAAACGCACTTTCGGGTGCGTTTTTCATACTTTTATTTTATTGTAAGCACGTGCTTTAGTCAATGATTGAATATAATTTGTTTTAAATTTTGACTTTTTCATACAAATGTAAAAATCAGTATTGAAAAGTGTACTGTTTTAATGTATCATATAACTATATTTTAATGCGCGGATGCGCAAAGGGGAAAATATGTCAGATTTGGTAGCAAAGCAAAAGAAAAATGGTGCGCTCAACGCAAATATGTGGATTTACGCACTCGGACTTATGGGTATAAACCTCGGCATCGGATTGATAAACAGTTATCAGGCAGAGTTTTTCAACAAGATTCTTCGCGCGGATTTGATGGCGGTTGCAGGCATTATTCTTGCCGCAAAATTCATTTCGATTATTGCAGACTTCGTAATCGGCAATCTCATTGACAGAGCCAATTTCAAAGCGGGCAAAATGCGTCCGTGGATACTTATTTCCGCGTTTCCTCTTGCCGTTCTTACGATGTTCTCGTTTGCGGGATTCAATTTTTCGGACTCGGTCGGAGGCACGGTAGGAAAGTATATTTATATCGTTTTCATCGTCGTGTTGTGGAACATAAGTATGACGCTTGCGGATATTCCGTCGCAAGGTATGCTTTCGCTCATTTCCAAGAATGCGGACGAAGTCAACAATGCGGCAGGTCTCGGCAACACTCTCAAATCGATTGCGCTTGCCGCTCCCGGCGTATTTATCAGTTTCGTATGTATACTCACAGGCTCGGGCGGCGCGGTACGCAAGGAAGAATACCTTATTACCGCAGGCATTATGGCAGGGCTCGGGCTTATTTTCCAACTCCTTATGTACTTCAAGTGCAAAGAAGTGGTAAAGTCGAATGTTGCGGCGGGAATGAGTTTCAAAGAGATGTTCAGAGAACTCAAAAACAACAAAATGCTGCTTATCGTTTTCGGAACGTACATTCTCGGCTTCGGCAGAAATATAGGCCTCGGCATAGCGGTTCAGGCAACGTGTATTCTCATTCGTGACGGCATAGACTTGTCCTTTATCGGTATGGGTACTCTTTACGGAGACGCGTGCAGTTGGGCAATAGGTATCACGTCTGCGATTTCGAGTATGGTTACAATCGTCTTAAATCCGATTATCAACAAAAAACTCGGAGAAAAGAGATACTTTATCATTGCAGGATTCTACGGCTTTATCGTCACTCTGGTTTCGACTCTGGCGTATGTTTTGAGTCCCGACAAGAGCTTTGCAAGAAGCATCTGGGCAATCTGGATTTATCAATTCCTGCTCGGCTTTGCTTACGGTCCCAACGGCTACTTGCCTATGGTTATGACTGCCGACATCGTAGATTATCAGGAATGGAAAACCGGAAAGCGCACGGAAGGCACGCAGTTTGCTATTCTTTCTATGTCCAACAAACTTTCCAACGCACTCTCCGTTTCGCTCGGTATTTTGTTTGTAGGTATGATAGGCTACAACGCCGCGTCTTATGCCGAAGCGGCGTCAGTAGGAGTGCAGGGAAGCGTAGAAAATCTCAATTCGATTGCAAATTACGTTACATACGATATGCAAAACAAGACGTGGCTCGTATACTTCTTGTTGCCGGGATTGTGTATGCTTGCAAGCTCGCTGTTGATGTTCTTCTATAAGATTGACGAAAAGACCAAGAAGCAGATGAGAGAAGAGCTTGCCGAGCGCAGGGCGCAACAAAACGCCGCAGACAACATCGACAACGACGCCGACGGTCAGGTGTTCGACGAAGTCGAAGCTCCTATCCAAGGCGAATCGTTTGACGAGATTTTGGCTGAAAGTTACGAAGCGGAAGAAAACGCAATCGATTCTTCTCAATCCGACGAATCGCAAGACGATAGCGGAGATAACGGAGATGACGGCGGAGACATCGGTGGCGCAGGATTTGTGGGATAAATCTTTGCGCACAAATTGTTTTAACGCAACAAAAAACCTCGCAAATTGCGAGGTTTTTTCATATCGTTTTTATCGTATATTTTACGCTTTGCGACAGTTAATTGCCGAGGCGCAAATCCTTGCCGACGAATTGGATTATCATTGAGTGTTGCTTGTGGCTGAGGCGGGAGTAAATGCGCTCGCCGTAGCGCGCGAGAAGTCGTTCGACGTCAAGGTTGGTGGTGATTATCGTGGCAAGTCCTTTTGCTTGGCGTTCCTCTATGACGAGGAGAAGATATTCGATAGTCACCCGTTTGAGCATAGGCTCTGTGCCGAGGTCGTCGATGACGAGCAAGTCCGAGGTGAGCACGTCGTCCATAAGCGCGTTGCGCTCGGCAATGGGTGAGGTGTGCACGGTGAGCATAAGAGAATTGAACTCGTACGCACTCATAATTTTTGCGCAATATCCTTTCTCAACCACGCCTGTTGCGATTGCGCTTGCAAGGCAAGTTTTGCCTGTGCCGACTCCGCCAGTGAAAAGCAAATTTATGCTCTTGACGTTAGGGAACTTCTCAACGTATTTTTGCATGGACGAATAGAGCTTGGCAAGGTTTTGTTTTTCTTGCTCGTCACGCACGCCGTCGAGATTGCAGTCCGCAAAAGAGAAGGGCGCGCGCTTATCGAGTTCGCACTCGATTTTGAGGTTCTTTACGTAATCGTCAAAGGCGCACTTGCATACTTTGCCGTCCGCTTTGCCCGTGTCTTCGCATATAGGACATACAGGCTTGTATTGAAAGTCATTTTCATCAAATCCGTACTTTTTGAGCGCGTTTTGGTATAATAAACATGCTTTTTGCGTAGTTTTTGAATTTTCCACGCCTTTTGCCATATCGTCGAAAACGGCGGTGGTATAAGCCTCGTTTGCCTTGGATATTTCAGGTATGGCAAAGGCCTTTTTTGCCGTTTCGGCAGCAATGTGTTTTGCGTTTTCTATCTTTCGTTGACGCTCTGATAGCGTCTTGCGTATAACCCTGTCTTTCATATTACCACTCTATATCCTTCAAACTGTCTATGCTGGTTATCACCGATTGAAGCTCCTCTTGCGAATAAGTGCGCTCGTCGAAGTCTTTCTCGCGAGGCTTGCTTTGAGATGTGCTTTGCGGGGTGAATTTCTTTGCTTGCTCCACGCTCGTTATGCCGTTTGCCTTGTAGGAAGAAAGCAGTTGATTGATAAACGGAGTGGGGTAGGTCTTGCCCACGGCTTGCTCCGAGGCGTACAAAATGACGTCGTCGGTAAATCCCCACGTGACCGTCCAGGTGCGATAGTATTCTCTGTCTGTACTCGTGACCGAGCGCGTGCGACCCGTCTTTTCGATAATCTTCTTGATTTTGACGTCAAGCTCGATTTGTGCTTGCAAGTACTCGTCAATGCTTTGCGAGGTGAGCAAGCCTTGCTTATAAAACTTTTCCACAACCGTGTTCATACCGTCGAGAGTGCGTACGTTGCTGATAAAGCAGTGGTGTGCGATTTTTTTGAGAGCGTCGTCGTCAAAGCCTTTTGCGGTCCACGGCACGATATACACTTCGATTTCGTGGTCGAAGGACTCGTAGTACACTCCGAGGTTTTTGTTGATGCCGATTGCAATGTCTTTGAGGTGTTCGCGATGCGATTGATAGTCGAGCATTTCCTCTGCGGTGAAGATGGACATTCTATAAAACTCGTCGAGTTTTTGGTCGAGTTTTTTGAAGTTTTTCGAGCCTTTGAGCGTCTTCGACGCAGTGAGAATCGCGTCGAGCTCGTATCCCCAACTTCTCGTCCATTTGAGGAGCATTTGCTTTTCTTCGAGGTCCGCTCCGCCTTTGCGATTGAGGGAAGCAAGCACTTTTTGCATTTGCTCGGACTGCTTGTCGTATTCGTTGAGTTTGTCCTCTACGTCGCTAACCGTGCGTACGCCGTCCGCAACCCAGTTGCGCGCCACCGTCAAAATGTAGGGGTATCTGACGCTCATGCCTTTTAGGTTGATGCAATATTGCACAATCATAAGCATTGCGTCTTGTTCGAGCTTGCTTTCGTCAAGGAACATATAATACTCGTTGTATTCGTTGGGCGTGAGCATGCGCTCGGGAAAGAGTTGTTGAAGGTGCGCGTTGAAATCGTTCCACTTCTCGCTCTTGTATTTTTTTGGCGTTTGCATAGAGCGTTTAAGACTGAGATATTGCACTTCGAGCGGTTGCTTGGACAGAATTTGCACGAGTCCCATATCTTCGAAATAACCGTACGCGGACAAAATCTCGCTCTCGGTCATATCGAGGCGCGCGCAAAGTTCTTCGACGGTGTTGGTCTTGCTCGGATTGGAGCAAAGGTAAAGACCATACAAATACACCTTGATTTGCTTCTCGTCGCAATAGGGCAAATGCTCGTTGATAAACAAGTTGTCCACGAGCGTAAACGTATCCATCAAAAAATCGCTTGAAAATCTTGCAAAACTCACTTTGGTTACCTCTTTTTATACGGAGTTTAATGTTAACACAAAAAATTTTAAGGGAAAAGCAAAAAAATAACCTTCTTTGTATATTTCAATATATAGTGTTTTGCGCGCGTGCGATACCTATTTGCGATTGTGCGACAGACACGGTTTGCATAAATTGTCGAATTTTGACGAAAGGAAAAACGTGCGCATCGATATTGTGATGCTGAGAATTTACGCAACAGGAAACGGCACGCCGTTTAGTGTGCCGTTTTATAAGTCGAACTTTGTAAAGTGTATCGTCATATAAGTCGGGTTTTTATATGGCGAGCGGTTTGCAAGTCTGTTTCGCGGGGAATACTTGGTTTTTTGCGTCGGTTATTCCTCGTCGTGTTCCTCATCGTTTGGAATACGTCTATACGGCTCGGTGTCGTATTTCGACGGGTGCGGAAGGGGAATGTGCGCCGCTATCATCGCCTTTTTGAGTGCGAACGTGAAGGGAAGCCCGAGAACGAGGCAGGTGATAAGTTGGGACGCCAAAATCTCGAACATAGAGATATAATACACGCTCGACGCGTCGTTGAGCACAAATATGAGAGGAACGAGCAGAGTGTTGGCAAGGATAGGCGGTATGGTGGAGAGCAAGGGCTTTCTTCTAAGCAGATACGTGCCGACCGCGCCGATGAGCGTTGCAAGCGTGCCGAGAACCATATCGTACACTCCGAACGGGGAGAAAAAGAAGTTGGTGAAGAAACAACCTATCGTAAGTCCGGGGATTGCCTCGGGGAAGATGAGAGGAAGCAAAACCAAAATTTCCGATATGCGAAACTGTATCGGACCGAACGATATTGCTGACAGTGCTACGGATAGGGCAAAATACAAAGCGGCGATAATACCCGCCCTTGCCACGTAAATAAGGGACTTTTTCAAAATTCACCTCGGTTTTTTTTATTGATGGGTATTGCCGACACCATCGATGTTATGTTATCATATAAAAATGCAAAAGGCAAACGCATTTGACTCAAAACGGTGCGATTGCATATAATAATTCTTGCAAGGAGCGGATATGAACAGATTTGACGATTTGAGTTGTTTGGATACGGCGTTTTCCACGGGTGCGTTTTTGTGCTCGGGCGACAACGTTATGGTTGCAAGCTGGGGAATGATCGGAGTTATGTGGGGCAAGAAGGTTTTCGTAGTCCCCGTGCGCGAGAGTAGATATACCAAAAAGTTTATAGACGAGACGGGTTGCTTTGCCGTGTGCGTGCCCTATCCTTTCAAGATGCTCGATGCAATCAAGTTTTGCGGGACGAAGAGCGGAAGAGAGTATGATAAGTGGGCGGAGTGCGGTCTTGAAAAAGTCAAGGCAAAAAGCATTGACTCAAATCTCGTGGGCGGTTGCAGAAAGTACTTCGAGTGCAAGGTTATAGGAAAAGTGTCTATGGACGGTATGGATATATCCAAAGTGCAAAAGTGGTATCCGCAAGAGGATTTGCACACCTTTTATTTTGGTGAAATAGTTGAGGAATACTGATGAAAATTTGGGCAAAAGTGATGCAAGGTGACAAGATAAAAAAGGACGTTATTTACGAGAGCGAGCTTGCTCTCACGCCGTCCAATTTCCAAAAGATGTTGCAAGAGATTGCGTATAGAGTGGATATAGCAACGCCTATTTCGCTTCCGTCGCACTTTAAGCACTTCGAGCGTTTCAACCGCGTTAAATACATACCGCGCGACTTTATAGAAGAGGCGGATTTTACCTCTTTCGTGCTTGAAAGAGTGGTTGAAAACAAAAAGCCCAAACAGTTTTATATTTGATACGATTTGCTTTGCAAAATGCAAAATATTGAGTTTGTTTATACCAAAACGCACGATTATCGTGCGTTTTGGCAATTTATAGGTAAAATCGCAAAAAACTATACTGCGACAAATTAAAAAATTTTGATGCATAAAACGAGCGATAGAATGAAAATTTTTAAGAGTGAATATAAGCACCCGTTTTGAAAACACTATATAAAACGGAGGCTATATGGCATCGGGAATTGTAAGAAGAATAGACGAACTCGGACGTATCGTCATCCCTAAAGAAATGCGCAAAACCATGCGACTTCAAGTGGGGGATGAGATGGAAATTACATCAAGCGGTGATACTCTCACGCTTCGTAGGTATAGCGGATTTCAAAGCGTGTTGTCGGAGGCAAAATCCGTTGCGAGAGAACTCGGCAAAGCGGTTGACGCCGACGTGCTTTTTGCAAGCGCAAACGCAGTGGCGGTTGCCGAAGGAAAGAATAAAAAGACGTACGAAAACGCGCGCCTTACCGACTCTTTTTGCGCACTCGTGCGAGAGAGAAAGACGGATATTCTTCACGGTGATGACTTAAATCACGTCTTTGAGGACAGAGCGTGCGCTTGTTCGTTTATGGTGGTTGAACCCGTCGTGGTGGGCGGTGATTTGATAGGCACTGCGATGATGCTTATCGATTCTTTGCCCAGCGACGTCGCAAGAGCGTATTTGCACTTTTGCGTACGGTTGATTGAGGCAAGTCTTGACTAAAAAGCGTTGCAAAAGCGTTATAACGCAAGGCGAGGACGGATTGAATAAAGCCGTAAACAAGCGTATCACGTCGGGCGCGGCGGTGCTTGCAATTGGAAGCGTCGTGGCAAAAATGCTCGGCGCGCTTTATCGAGTTCCGCTCACAAACATACTCGGCGCGGAAGGTATGGGAATGTATCAGTTGATATTCCCGGTATACGCGCTTTTCATGGTGCTAGCAACGGCGGGTATTCCCACTGCGCTTTCTCGAATAGTGGCAGAAAAGCGCGCGCTCGGTGAGCCTACCAAAAAATATCTCGCGTCGGCTATGCTCGTGCTTTTAGCGATGGGCACGCTTTGTGCGTTGCTCACTTTTTGTCTTGCAAAACCGCTTGCCAAATGGCAAGGCAATCAAGACACTTACGTGGGGTTTATGATAATCGCGCCCGCCATAATTTTGACGGGGATAATATCGGGTTTTCGCGGTTGGTTTCAAGGACAAATGTATATGCTGCCGACCGCAGTTTCCAACGTTTTGGAGCAAGTGGTCAAACTGTCTTTGGGCATAGGACTCTCTATTGCTCTTATGCCAAAAGGGTTGATATACGGAGTGTCGGGTGCGGTGCTCGGAGTCACTGCAAGCGAAGCGGTGACGGTGGTGTATATGCTTATCACCTATCTCGTGCGCGGACGCAAGGACGAAAAAGAAAAATCTAGGGTTACCACGGACGATGCGAGGGCAATGTTCAAAGTGGCTTTTCCCATTGCAATCGTTGCAATCCTGATGCCTTTGTCCAACTTTTTTGACAGTGTTATTGTGGTCAATATGCTCAAAATTTTCGGGCACACGCAGTCGGTGGCAACTGCAAGATACGGCATTTTTTCAGGTCCGGTAAACTCACTAATCAATATGCCGATAGTCGCGATTATGTCGCTTGCGGTGGCAATCGTGCCGTCGGTGTCCGCGTCGAGGGTGCGCCTCGACATAGACTCGGTTATGCTAAAAAGTAAACTGTGCGTCAAACTTGCTTATCTTTTGGGCGTTCCGTTTGCGTTTTACTTTGCCGTATTTGCGGAAAATATTATAAGACTTATATATCCCGCTTTGTCGCTTGAAAACCTTGCGGTGGCTGTAAATTTGCTTCGCATAACGTCGGCAAACGTCGTGCTTCTTGCGGTTATGCAGATTTACGTTTCACTATTACAGGCGCTTGATAAGACAAAATATGCGGTATTAAGTCTCGTTTGCGCGATTTGTGTCAAAATCGTGTTGTCGTTGGTGCTGGTGAGATATATAGGCATAAACGGCGTGGGGATTGCCTCTTTGAGTATGAGTGCGGTTGCGCTTTTGGGCGTGAACGTGGCGTATTTCAAAACTTGCGGAATGCATCTTGAAAAAAGCGTTGGCTTAAATCTGCTTTCGGGTGTTATAATGGCATTGTCGGCAATGGTTGCCACGCTTTTGAAAAACGACTTGATTACGCTCGTCGTCGGTGCTATTATATGTGCCGTAGTATACGTGTGGACGGTTTTTCTGTTCGGACTTATAAGCAAAGACGATATCCCTTATCTTCCGCTCAAACGATTGCTCGGAGCGTTGCATAGGGTTATTCGTTTCTGGGAGTATAAAAATGAAACTTGACCAAATTCTCAAATCATCTTATCAGCGTTACATAGTCGCGGACTTTTTGGCTACGACTTTTTTTAATAAGCGCATTGCGCTCGTGGTTGACGGCATTGAAGCAAAGGACGTTGAAAAAGTCAAAACGAAACTTCTCGACGCGTACGGCGACGTTGCCGTGACGGTGGAAGTCGACGGCAAAGACGTGCAAACGACGGTGAACGATTTGCCGAGCGATTTTGACACTCTTATGATAGAACCGATGTCGCTTACCGAGTGCAAACGTTTTGATTTTTCCGATTTGGAACAAATTATGCACCGATTGCGCGCCGACGACGGTTGCGAGTGGGATAGAGCGCAAACGCACGAAAGTATTCGTATCAACCTCATCGAAGAGGCGTACGAGCTCATTGAGGCAATCGATATGAAGAACGCCGAAATGATGAAGGAAGAGTGTGGCGATATTCTTATGCAAGCGGTTTTTCACGCCGAGATTGCACAAAAGAACGGAGAATTCGATTATACCGACATGATATCCGGTCTTTGCAGAAAACTTATTGACAGACACACGCATATATTCGGCGCAAATCACGCCGACAACGCCGACGATGCACTGGTATTTTGGGAAGAGGCAAAGAAGAAGGAAAAGCACTATACGTCTGCTTCCGACGAAATGAATAGAATACCAAAGAATTTACCGAGCTTACTCTACGCCGAAAAATTGCAAAAGAAGGCCAAAAAAGTCGGCTTTGACTGGGACGACGTGTCTTGTGCTTATGACAAGGTCGCGGAGGAGACACAAGAACTTAAAACGGCAAGCCCCGAGCATCGCTCGGAAGAGGCGGGAGATTTGCTTTTTGCGGTTGTAAACGTGCTTCGTTTTTACAAGATAGATCCCGAAATGGCGTTACACGAGGCAAATCACAAGTTTTTCCGTCGTTTCAAAGCGGTTGAGGACGCAATCAAGGCACAAGGCAAAGAAATGAAGGATTGCACCCTCGAAGAAATGGACGCCGTTTGGAATCAAGTTAAAAAGCAAGAAAAAAACGATTAATCATAAGCCCTTACGGGGTGATATTGCGCCATCGGCGCAGTGATATTCTCGCTATGCGAGAGTGATATTTTTGGCTTGCGCCAAAAGTGATATTCGCACTTTGTGCGAGTTGAGGAATATCTTTATATGCGACTTGCGTCTAGATTCCCACGCTTACGCTCGGAATGACGTAAGGA
>URUQ01000015.1 GCA_900551145.1 uncultured Eubacteriales bacterium | reverse complement strand
GTGTTGCCCCCTGCGGAGCAGTTCCGTGGGTTCCCTCAAACGAAGTGCAGAGGGGAAACGGAATGGGGGAAACACCGTGAGGAAGGGGGAAAGTTGCATTTAATAATATTTTTAGAAATGCCGACGTGTCCGGGAAGAGGTGGTAATTGTATTTAAGGAGTTAAGACGAAAACACATAAAAGAGCCGTCCGACAATCGGACGGCTCTGCCGAAGTTATTCGCTTTCTCGCGTTGTTTTTACGTTTTTTACTCTTCTTTATCGGGCATTGCATCAATTTCCGCCGTGGACTGTCGTTCGCTGATTTTCATATCGCCGAGGGCATAGGTTTTGACGTCGAAACTGCCGTCTTTGAGCATAACTTTCACACGAGCGGTTTGTTTTATGAGGTCGTTGGATTCAACCGTGCCTTCGCCGTCGGGAGTGTGCACTTTGCTTCCCACTTTGGGCATAAGTTTATACACTTCGCTATAATAGGCGTTTTCGTACTTCAAACAGCACATAAGTCTGCCGCAAACACCGCTTATTTTTTGCGGATTGAGGCTCAAACCTTGCACTTTTGCCATTTTTATAGACACTTTTTCAAAGTCCGGCAAGTGGGTGGTGCAGCAGCACGGACGACCGCAAGGCGCAAGAGCACCGCGCATTTTGGTGTCGTCGCGTTCGTAAATTTGGCGGAGTTCTATACGCACTTTGAATATTGACGCAAGCACGCGCACGAGTTCTCTGAAATCCACTCTGCCTTCTGCGGTGAAGTAGAAGATGAGTTTGGAGCGGTCAAAGGTGTATTCGGCGTCGACGAGCTTCATATCGATGTTCATTTCCGCAACTTTTTCACGAATGACTTTGAGAGCGTGCTCTTTGTCCTGTCTGTTTTTCTCCACCTTTTTGACATCTTCGGGGGTGGCTTTGCGCACGACGGGTTTCAAGGGTTGCACGATTTCTTTTTCGTCCACGTCTTTGTTGGGAATGGTGCAAGTGGCATATTCCAAGCCGCGCGCCGTTTCCACGATAACGCCGTCGCCTTCGTTAAATTCGATTCCTTTGGGATCGAAGTAGTACACCTTGTTGGTGTTTTTGAATTTTATTCCGACAATTACTGCCATTTGTGTCTAACCTCCAATATAGAGAAGAGCAAGTCGTCAATCGTCGCGATTGCGCTGACGTTGAGGGCAAGTTTTTTGCGCACGGCGTTGATTTTGAGGATAATCTCCGCAATGGCGCGCTCGCTGTATCGACCGCTCAAATTTATTATGTCCTCGCTTACGTGTTTGGACAACATCATTTTTTCGTTTTGTTTGCTTACGAGCATATCTCGCAAAACAATGGAGAGAACGTCCAAAAATCCTTGGATATCCTCTTGCGTTGCGATAATTCCGTCAACCTTTACGACGTCGCTGCTTCTTGCAAGATTATTGAGGACGTAAAGCGCACTCTTGTACAAATCGGCATACTTCGGGGAAGTTGCGATTTTGCGGGCCTTGCCCAACTGCCCCTCACTGCAAGCGGCGGCAATTGCGCTCATTTCTTTGTCAAGACCGAGCGCAAGCATCGCATCGTATACGGCGTCTTCGTCAAATATATCGACGTATATCTCTCTTGCGCGTGATTTTATGGTGTCGAGCATACCCGCTTCGTTGGCAACGCCGAGGAAAATCGTAACGTCCGACGGCGGTTCTTCAAGCGTTTTGAGAAGCTTGTTTTGCGCTTGCACGTTCATCAAATCCGCTCTATGGATAAAATAAAGTTTGCGACCAGAGAGCGACTTTACCGAGACCGTGTCCAAAAGTCCTTCGATGTCCTCAACTTTGATTTTGTCCTTGACGGGGTAGAGGTGGAATATATCGGGGTGATTGTTGTGAAGCACCTTTTTGCACTCCGCGCAATTAAGACAAGCGTCGTGCGATACGCAATATACGCTCGCTGCCGTAAGCATAAAAAGTTCGTCCACGATTTCGTCGTCGGGAGACACGACCATATAGGCGTGGCCTAACCCCGTCTTCAAATCACTGCTTATCAGCGAAAACGCTTTTGACGCGCGCAAAGATTTCTCAAAGGTGATTTCGTTCACTTTATAGCACCTCTTTCTCTCAATGCTTGAATTATCTTTTGAGAAGTCACGTTTTTGTCAAAATCGGGTTTTATGCGTACGAAACGACCGTTTGAACGCTTGATTTCGTTGTCAAACCCCTCATATACTCTGTTAAAAAATTCGTTGGATTCTTGCTCCAATCTGTCGTCGGGCATTCTGAAAGTGCGCCAAGATTCGCTCGGCTTTAAGTCGAGGAAAATGGTGATATCGGGCAGACAACCGTCGATTGCGACCTCATTGATTTTCCAGATTTTATCCGCACCCATACCTCTTCCGTAGCCTTGGTAGGCAACCGAACTATCGACGTATCTGTCGCATATTACGAGTTTTCCCTCGGCAAGTGCGGGCTTGATGACTTCGCGCACGAGTTGCGCACGGCTGGACGCGTAAAGGTACGCCTCCGTCACGTCCGTCATCGCGGTGTTTTGCGGATTGAGTATGACCTTGCGAATTTGCTCGCCTATGTCCGTGCTTCCCGGTTCGCGGACGTAAACCGCTTCTTGAGAAGTGGAGTCGAGATAGTTTTTGAGTAGTTTGAGTTGCGTGGATTTTCCTACACCTTCGCAACCTTCAAATGAAACAAACATAACGCCTCTATGTATTTTGATTGAATTATTGTATCACAAAGCAAGCCTTGTGTCCACACTTAACGGTTTTTTGCCGTTGCACTAATTTGTCCAAGAGTAGTTTTGGCGGAGAATATAATAGTCCTTGGTGATTTGGTCGGTGCTCCTCGTGTCGTTGCCGTTGACGTTGAAGTGCGAGATATGCGGGGTTATGCAATCCACGAGCGTTTGATTTACGATGTAATTTTGAGAGTTGTGCCTTGCCCAAATCGTTGCTATTTCCTCTTCCGTCATAGTGAGATAATTTGCTTGTTCGCTTATATTCGGGACGTTTTTATCGTAGTTGAAGATACCCCAAGAGGAGTGCTCGGCGGCGTGTTTGAAGTTCCAAGTAGTGAAGTTCCAGCCGAGGTCGCAATAAAGTTCCATTGCGCCGTCCCACGCTTGTTCGTCCGTTTGGGCGGAAGTGCGGGAAGAGCCCCACTTGTCCGCTTTATCGTCGTGCGCGTCACCCCAAACGTTGAATTCGCCTATCAAAATCGGCACGCCGTGGTTGCGCCTTTCGGTATACCCTTGTCGTTACACGCACAAAATATAACGGCGCAACACGTAAGCAATAGCGCAATAAGCGCAGTAACAGCTTTTTTCATAACAAATCCCTCTATTTTTACTAAAAACTATTCTAACATTTAATTTTTTCAAAATCAATACTTCCGCAAGAAACCCCCGCTTTCTCTTACCGCTTGACAACAGCGCTATTTAGGTATTAAACTAAATATTATTATTTTTAAGAGTATAGGAGTGCTTAAAGTTTATGGACTATAAGCAAATTGAAGCAAAGTGGCAAAAGAAATGGGCGGAAACCGGCCTTTATAAATTCGACCGCTCAAAAGTCGATAAAAAATATTATTGTCTCGAAATGTTTTCTTATCCCTCGGGTGCAAAACTTCACGCCGGACACTGGTATAATTACGGACCCGCCGACACCTTTGCGCGCTTTAAGAGAATGCAAGGATACGAAGTGTTTCAGCCAATGGGCTTCGACGCATTCGGTTTGCCTGCTGAAAACTATGCCATAAAGACGGGTATTCACCCTCAAGAAAGCACTCTCAAAAACATCGAAACGATGGAGAATCAGCTCAAACGCATCGGCGCAATGTACGATTGGGACTACGAGATTAAGACTTGTATGCCCGATTACTACAAGTGGACGCAATGGATGTTTTTGCAACTCTACAAAAAAGGCTTGGCATACCGCAAGGAAGCACCCGTCAACTGGTGCCCTTCCTGCAATACCGTGCTTGCCAACGAACAAGCACAAGGCGGTATTTGCGAAAGATGCGGAAGTCAAGTCACGCACAAAAATCTCAATCAATGGTTTTTCAAAATAACCGCTTATGCGGACGAATTGCTCGAAGGTCTTGACAAACTCGATTGGCCCGAAAAGACCAAACTTATGCAAAAAAACTGGATTGGCAGAAGTTATGGCGGAGAGGTCGAGTTTGCCGTCAAGGGCAAAGACGTCACTTTCAAGGTATTTACGACAAGAGCCGATACTATATTCGGCGTAAGTTACGTCGTTCTCGCTCCCGAAAGCCCGCTCGTTGACCTCGTAGTAACTCCCGAGCAAAAAGAAGCGGTCGAAGAGTACAAAGAAAAGAGCGCAAAAGCAACGGAAATCGACCGTTTGTCCTCAACGAGAGAAAAGACGGGCGTGCTCACCGGCTCTTACGCAATCAACCCCATCAACGGCAGAGAAGTGCCCATTTTGGTTGCCGATTACGTTATCGCAAGTTACGGCACGGGCGCGGTTATGGGGGTTGCGGCCCACGACGAGCGCGACTTTGTGTTTGCACAAAAACTCGGTTTGCCCGTTGAGAGAGTTATCAAAGGCAAGGACGGACAAAACGACGATTTGCCCTTCTGCGAATACGGAATACTTTGCAATAGCGGCGAGTTTGACGGTATGACCAGCGAAGAGGGCAAGCTTGCAATCCTCAAAAAACTCGAAAGTATGGGCAAGGGCGGTCTCAAAACCAACTATCGTTTGCGCGACTGGCTCATAAGCCGTCAACGTTATTGGGGCGCACCTATCCCCATTATCCACTGCGACCACTGCGGTGACGTGCCCGTTCCCGAAAAGGATTTGCCCGTACTTCTTCCGCACAACGTCAACTTTACTCCCGACGGCGAATCTCCGCTCAAGAAGTGCAAAGAATTCGAGGATACCGTATGTCCCGTTTGCGGACGTCCCGCAAAACGCGATGCGGACACGCTCGATACGTTTGTGTGTTCCAGTTGGTATTTTTTGAGATACCCCGACGCACACAATGCGGAAAAGCCGTTCGACAGCGAGTGGATAAACAAGATGCTCCCCGTAGATAAGTATATCGGCGGTGCGGAACACGCTTGTATGCACCTCCTTTACGCGCGCTTCTTCACCAAGGCGTTGAGAGATATGGGTTATCTCGATTTTGACGAACCCTTCCTTTCGCTCGTACACCAAGGCACGATTTTGGGTCCGGACGGCAACAAAATGTCTAAGTCTCGCGGTAACGTGGTATCTCCCGACGACAGCATATCCAAATACGGCGCGGATATATTCAGAGTATACCTTATGTTCGGCTTCAATTATGTTGAGGGCGGTCCTTGGAACGAGAACGGTCTCGATTCCATCAATCGTTTCTTCGACAGAGTGGAGCGCATCGTCAAGAAGTGCTATGAAGTCAACTTCGAGGAAAAACCGCTCGGCAAGGCGGAGAAGGAACTCAACCGCGTGCGTCACAACACCATCAAGTGCGTGACTAACGACCTTGGCATATTCTCCTTCAACACGGCGGTTGCTCGTCTTATGGAATTCGTCAACGCAATCTACGCATACGAGAGCGCGGTGGACAAGAAGAACGCTTTCTACAAGGACTGCGCAAAAGACCTCGTGTTGTTGCTCGCTCCGTTCGCACCGCACTTTGCGGAAGAACTTTGGGAAATGCTCGGACAAGAGTACAGCGTGTTCAATCAACACTATCCCGTATTCGACCCGTCCGCAATGGTGCTCGACGAGGTGGAACTTGCCGTGCAAATCAACTCCAAACTTCGCGGTAGAGTGACCGTTGCAAGCAGTGCAAGCAAGGAAGAAGTGGAAAAAGCGGCGCTCGAGGCGGTCAAAGACCAACTAAACGGCGCACCCAAGAAAGTCATCGTCGTGCCGGGAAGACTCGTAAACATCATAGCATAAGCGCATAGCGCACAAAAATAGACAATAAAATCATTTAGAGGGATATATGTTAGACCTTATCAGAATTAGAAACAACCCGCAAGAAGTCGTTGACGCTCTTGCAAAAAAAGGATATAAAGCGGACTTTACCGACGTGATTAAGTGGGACGACGAAAGAAAAGCCACAATCACGCAAATAGAGCAACTCAAAGCGCAAAAGAACAAAGTCTCCGCACAAATCCCCGTTCTCAAAAAAGCGGGACAACCTGTTGAACCTATCTTTGACGAGATGAGAAAACTCGGTGACGAGATTACGGCGGGCGACGCCAAAATCAACGAGCTTATCGCCAAAATCAACGATACGCTCGCTTGTATGCCCAATATCCCCGACGGCGACCTGCTCCCCGGTGAAAAGGAAAACAACAAGGTCATCAAAATCGTGGGAGAACAACCAAAATTCGATTTCCCGCTCAAAAACCACGTGGATATCTGCACCGACCTCGGTATGATTGACTACGAAAGAGGCGTAAAACTCTCCGGCAACGGGTTTTGGATTTACAGAGGCGTAGGCGCACGCTTGGAATGGGCATTGCTCAACTACTTCGTGGACGAGCACCTCAAAGACGGTTACGAATTTATTCTTCCGCCTTACCAACTCGGCTACAATTGCGGTTTCGGCGCGGGTCAATTTCCCAAATTCAGCGACGAAGTGTATTGGCTCGATTGCGACGAGGACAGAAAGCGCAACCGCTTTATGCTTCCCACCGCGGAGACCGCACTCGTCAATATGTACGCGGGTGAAATTATCGACGAAAGCAAGCTCCCGATGAAGTTCTTTGCATATTCTCCGTGCTTCAGAAAAGAAGCGGGCAGTGCAAGAGCGGAAGAGAGAGGTATGATAAGAGGTCACCAATTCAACAAAATCGAAATGGTGCAATACGCTCACCCCGAACATAGCAAAGAAGCGTTTGAGGAACTCGTAGAAAAGGCGTCTCGTCTCGTCGAGCAACTGGGCTTGCATTTCAGAGTCAGCAAACTTGCGGCAGGCGACTGCTCCGCGTCTATGGCAAGAACGTACGACGTCGAGCTTTGGATTCCGTCTATGGGCATTTATAAGGAATGTTCGTCCGTATCCAACGCAAACGACTATCAGGCTCGTCGCAACAACACTCGTTATCGCGACTCCAAGACGGGCAAACCGCAATACGTCCACACTCTCAACGGCAGCGGACTTGCAACGTCCCGCCTTATCCCCGCAATCGTCGAGCAATTCCAAAACGCAGACGGCAGCGTAACTATCCCCGAAGTGCTTCGCAAGTATATGGGCGGTATGGAAAAAATCACCAAATAAAACAGGTTTTAGTATGCGAGCGCAAAATTTTGCGCTCACATTTTATAACAATAAAAAGATAGTGAGGAAATTATGAGAGAAGAACTCAAAAAGTACGGCGACGATGCGTACAAGATGGTGGAATACGCCGCCAATGAAATCGGTCCGCGCCTTCCAGGTTCTAAAAACGAAAAGAAGTACCACGATTATATGTCGGGCAAGCTCAAAGAAATCGGACTCGAACCCGTAACCGAAAGTTTCGTGTTTGCACCGCACGCGTCCATCGGCGGACTTCCGTACGCAGGTTGGGCAGGCATTATCGGGTGCGTGCTTACGCTTATCGCAACGATTCTTGCGCATTTTAGCGTGTACGGCGGCGTTGCGATGCATTTCGTCTGCTCGGTGTATTTGATTTGCGTGTGGATTTGGCTGTTTGTCAGCGTGTTCAAATATCACACTTGCTTTGACTGGTGCTTCAAGCACAAAGTGTCGCACAACACTTATGCGGAACTTCTTCCCGAAGACGGCAAATACGACTACACCATCTTCCTTTCGGGACACACCGACACGAGTTGGACGCTCAAGCTCAGCGCATCGCAATATAAGCTCGGCTTCGTGGGCGTAGTGTTACGCCTCGGTCTCGGCGCAATCGCGGTAGGCGTGGTTACCATTGTAAGTTTGATTATGCTTGTGCTCTCTATGATGATGCTTTACGGAGATTATTCAATAGAGGTTACAGCCAACGTGATCAAAGCATATTCCGTTATGTCGCAAATCGCTCTTTACGGTTCTCCCGTGGCAATCGTTTGCTCCTTCTTGCTTACGATGTACAACGAAAAGACAGAAGAGATCGCATCTCCCGGTGCAATGGACAACGCAACGGGCGTTTCCATCGCATATCAAGTGGTCAAATACTACAAGGAAAACCCCGACAAAATGCCCAAAAACTGCCGTATCGTCGATTGCAACGTAGGCGCAGAGGAATCGGGCTTGCGCGGTTCAATCGCTTTTACGCGCAAACATAAGGACGATGGGATGCTCGACAACGCATATCACATCAACATCGATTCCGTTGCCGATGCAGAGCATTTCGAGGTTATCCACGGCGACAGTTGGCTTTGCCCGCACTTCGACAAAGACTTGGAAAATATGTTCTTCGACGCAATGAAAGAAGCGGGTATTCAAAAGCCCGGCAACATTGCCAACCCCGTCGGCGGTTGTGACTCAACGCCTTTCCAAAAAGCAGGCGTCAAGTCCATCACATTTGCCGCTCAAAACCCCGTTATGTCCGATTATTATCACACCTTCCGTGACGTACCCGAACGTTTCAGCCCCGAAACGGTTGGGCTTGGACTTGATGTAGTTCTCCGCGTAATCTCCAAAATCGAGGAAAGTCGTGTCAAATAACGCCTAATTTTGTCAGCGCCACGATTTGACAACTCACGTACGCATTTGTACGTTAGGGTTGCCAAATCGTGGCGCTTTCGCATTATGCATTTATTTGGTGCGACTTTCCGCAAACTATTTTTAAACACTACCAATTTTCTAAATTTCCAATAAAAAAGTTGACGTGGCTTTTCAATCACATCAACTTATATTTTTATTTTTATATATAATATTTATATTAAATATCCAAATATTCACTCCATTTTTATGCTATTTAAGGTGAGTTCGACAAGTTTGCCGGCAAGGCGGGCTTTTCTTACGAGTTCGTCCGTGACGATATCGCCTTTTTGGGCAATTGGGGCGTTTGTATACGTGTATAGGTCTTGTCCGAGCACTCTGCCGAGAAGAAATTCATAATCGCATATAACGCGCGTAGGCGTGTGCGTATCCTCGTATTCGCTCTCCTCTCCGACGATTGCGTCAAAAGCGTCCTTTGTAAAGAGAGGTGAATTGCCTGACACGAAAACTGCGGGCGGAGCAGTGTGCAAAATCGCATTTTGCATAATATAGTCGGTTTTGACCTCCGTTGCGGTTTTTGCGATTTGAGTATCTGCCTGCGTATCGTTTGCAGTACCGTCGGAGTTATCGTTTTGTGCGCCTACGAAAATATCCCGTGTCATATTCGCCTTTGCGGTATCGTTGTGTACGGATAGATTGTCGGTTTCTATCACGGCAAGCGTTTCGATGCTCGGACGAGGGATTTTGGCGGGTTTTGCCTTCGGAGTTTTGGGCGCGCCTTTTAATATTATCGCATTTCCTGCCGATAGTATTGAGGTCGGTGAAAACTGCTCTGTTTCCGTGCATATTTTGCTCACTTTTCCGCTTTGAAAAAACTCGATTTCGCACACGTTGCCTTTAAGTATGCCTGCTTGCGTATATATCGGCATATCCATAAGTCCCGTCGTAAAGGCAGTGAAGTCTATATCTTGCGCGCTTTTGAAGTTTACTGAATTTTGCACGACGATTGCATCCTTAAAAGACAAAACGTCGTCAAACGGGATAAGCGTTTCTTCTCCGTTTTTGCAATTATTCATAACCAAATATACAATACGTTTGCATCCTCGAGAAAAATATGCATTTTTTATGCGTCCGACAATATTGGACGATTCTCTTTCAAGCACGGGTTTGTTTTGTAATTGAGAAAATTGAGTCATAATTTACACCTCGAAAAAGTGTATGCGAATATCTTTTGCGATATGACGAGAGAGAATGAAAAATGCGGTGTGATAGATTTGCGAAAATTGTCGAATTGCGCCGAAAAGAGTGCGCAGAATACCGCAAAAACCTCATTAAAAAAGCGGTGTTCTAACGAGGTGAAAATTTTATCGAAAACGGGGTTATCCACCGAGTTGTCCACAATTTGAAGTCAAAATGTGGATAACTTTGTGGAAAAGCACGTATTTTTATGCCATTGTGAATATAATTGCTTTTGTAACTATATGCGCGTCGAAAAGAGTCGAAACAAAAAAGAATATTCAAAAATCATTGCAATCCTTTTGGCGGGGCTTTTGGTGTCGTATTGCGCCTCCGCACCCTTTATAATCAACGCCGTGAATACCGAAAAAGCGCACGAGTCCACAATAGTGATAGACGCAGGGCACGGCGGGATAGACTCGGGGGTAACGGGAGTCAAAACGGGCGTGGAAGAGAAGGTTGTCAACCTCAAAATAGCGTTCTACTTGGGTGAAATTCTAAAAGCGCGCGGATTTACCGTTATCTACACTCGGCGCAACGACGCAATGCACGAGTTTGATGGGATAAATAACAACAAAAAGCGTGCGGATATGTTTAAGCGCGGAGAGATTATCAATGAGGCAAAGCCGTTTGCGGTGGTCAGCATACATCAAAATTTTTATTCCGCACCCACGCGCCGAGGCGCGCAAGTGTTTTTCAACAAGAAAAGCGAGGACGGCGCAAGGCTTGCAAACGTTTTGCAATCGATTCTCAACGCAAAAATCAATCTTGCGGACGGCGGACGACAATACGCTCCGCTATGTGCACAAAAGTATATTCTCGAATGTAGTCCTTATCCGTCCGTCATTGTAGAATGCGGGTTTTTGAGCAATTTCGCCGACGAAAGGAACTTGGTTTTGCCCGAGTATCAGTATAGAATGGCAAGCGTTATTGCGGACGGAATATGCCGTTTTGTTTCTCAATTCTAAATTTTGGATAGCGCAAATAATCGTAAATGTTCAATACGCCTTGATTTATAAACTATTTTAGTTTATAATATTAAGCATTATGACGAACGCATTTGCATTTCCGTGCCAGAAAGTCCTCAAAAAGCACAGCGACGATCCCGAGATCGCCGCAATCATAAAGGACATAGAAAACGCCAAACAAGGCGTTATGACCTTCTCCAAAGAGGTCAAGAAGTATATGCTTCAATTTATTCACGCGCGTTACGACGACAACGAAGAGGTCAATGCGCTCATCGACGTGCTTAAACATTGGAGCAAATACGAGTCTTTCAGTTTTCTCGAAATTTTCCAACTTCAAGACGAGTGTTATTTTTGGTACGACTTTCTGCACGCGTACGGAGCGTGGAAGGTTATCGGCAAAACTTATGGTTTTAAGGACGAAAACGACGCTCTAACCGTGCTTATACGCCTCGTTAAGTTGGACGAGACCGTCTTTAAGGAATATCCGGAACTGTGAGCGTTTGAATAAGACGAAAGAGGATAGCAACGCAAAAGCATTGCCCTGCGAACTAAAAATGGCTAAACAAGTACATGAAGGTCACCGCGAACGTATGCGTGCACGCATACGCAAAAGTGGCGTAGCAACTTTGGAAGAACACGAGATTTTGGAATATCTTTTGTACGCGTTCGTGCCCAGAAAAGACACAAACGAGATTGCGCATGCGCTTATTGACAAATTCGGCTCATTGGCGGGCGTTCTCAACGCCGACGAAAAGAGATTGAGCGAAGTTGCGGGAATGACGCAAAACGCATCGTTGTTTATTGCGTGTTTGCCTGAGATTTTGCGTAGATATATGCAGGATTGTGAGGGCGAAAAGCAAACGCTAAAAGGCAGGGGAGAGATACGCAAGTTTCTCGGCAACAAGTTTTACGGCTTGCGCGAAGAGGAATTATACGCAATCGCACTTGACGCTAGATACGGCTTGATAGACGCAAGATGCCTTGCAAAAGGCAGTGCGGACGCAGTGGAACTCAACGTGAGAGTCATTGTCGATTTCGCACTCAAAAACAAAGCGTGCAATGTGGTTATCGCACACAATCACCCCAGCGGAAATCCGTCACCGTCTCAAAAGGACGTGGACGTAACGCAAGAACTATATACGACGCTCTCGGCAATGGGGATTGCGCTTCTTGACCACTATGTGTTTAGCGGTGCAAACTATTATTCGTTTGAAGAGCAAGGTATGCTCGACAAAATCAGAAATGTAAAGAACTGTTTGAAAGAAGGTATAAATTTTTATGAGTAACACGGTTAGAACGAGATTTGCACCGTCCCCGACGGGATTTATGCACATTGGCAATCTCCGCACGGGATTGTATGCGTTTTTGTTTGCACGCAAGAGGGGCGGTAAGTTTATCTTGCGCATAGAGGACACCGACCAAGAAAGAAAGGTCGAAGGCGCGGTAGAGATGGTGTATCGCACGCTTGCGACCGCGGGTATCACCTACGACGAAGGTCCCGACAAAGACGGCGGATACGGCCCTTACGTGCAAACCGAGCGTATGGGAATATACAAAGAGTACGCCGAAAAGCTCGTCGAACTCGGCGGTGCGTACTATTGCTTCTGCGACAAAGAGAGACTTGAAAGCCTCAAAGACGCCAACGGCGTGCACACCTACGACAAGCATTGTCGCAATCTTTCCAAAGAGGAAGTGCAAAGACGTCTTGCGGCAGGCGAACCCTATGTCATAAGACAAAAAGTGCCCGAGGGCGTAGTGTCCAGCTACACGGATATGGTCTTTGGCGAGATAAGCGTCGACAGTGCGGATATCGAAGACGGCGTTCTTCTCAAGAGCGACGGACTTCCCACTTACAATTTTGCAAACGTCGTTGACGACCACCTTATGGGCATCACGCACGTCATCAGAGGCACTGAATATTTGAGCTCCACACCCAAATATAACCTCATTTACGACGCGTTCGGATGGGAAAGACCTATGTATATGCACCTTCCGCCCATTATGAAAGACGCTACGCGCAAGCTTTCCAAGCGTTTCGGCGATGCCAACTTCGAGGATTTTATAGCAAAAGGATACCTTCCCGAAGCGGTCGTAAACTACATTGCGCTTTTGGGCTGGTGTCCAAAGAACAACAAAGAGAAAATGACTATGCAAGAGATGATAGAGGAGTTCGATACGGACGGCATCTCTCATAGCAGTTCCATTTTCGACGAGGCAAAGATGCGTTGGCTCAACGGAGAATACCTTAAAGCAATGACTCCCGAAGAGTTTGAAAAGGTCGCGACGAGCTGGATTGAAAAGGCAATCGACGGCAAAGATTACGACGTGAAAGAACTTGCTTCGCTTATGCAAACGAGAGTGGATATTTTGAGTGAAATTCCCGAAAAACTTGCTTTCCTCAATCAATTCGGAGAGTATGACCTCGCACTTTACGAGCATCAAAAGATGAAAGTCAACAAGGACGTTGCAAAAGTCGCGGTCAAGACCGCAATCGACGCACTCAAAGACTTCGAAGATTGGAACGCTGACGCTATCAAAGAGCGTATCAAGACGTATTCCGAACAAGTCGGTGTCAAGAGCGGACAAGTTATGTTCTCTATGCGCGTTGCGCTCACAGGCGCGCCCGTAACCCCCGGCGGTGCTATCGAAATGGCGGTAGTGCTCAAAAAAGACGAGACGATGCGCCGTCTTGCGTACTCGCTCGACTTGCTCGAAAAGGCGTAACACAAAATGAAACTTACTCTTGCAAATAAGAGAATAATTGCGATAATAGCGGTGCTTGTCATGTTGGCAAGTGTGCTTTGCGCCGTGCTTATTCCCGCTTCGTCCGTTGCGAGTGCGACGAATTGGGGTGGAAAAGACACGGCAAATTTGTCCTATTACAAGGACGGATTTTTGGATGTACAAGGCGCAAAAGCCGTCGTTGATACCTGGGATTTTAGTCGTATAGACAAGCCTATCGTTATTGCTGTGATAGATACGGGTATCGATACCGCGCACGAGCTTTTTGACGGCGTACTTGCCAAAAACGAGAAAGGTGAAGTGCTCGGATACAACACGAGTGGCGTAAACCCCGACGGAAGCGTGGATATCTCAGACAATTCCACCAAGCACGGCTCCGAAATCGCGGGCGTTATCGCAATGCTTATAAAAGAGTTCGGTCTTGAAGATTATATCAAGATTTACCCCATAAAAGCGGATAAGGGCGACAACAACTTCACCATTGCAAGCCTTACAAAGGCGGTGGAGTGGGCGCAAAGCAACGCAAAAGCCGACGTTATAAACATGTCGCTCGGTTTTCCGCAAAAGAATTATATTCAAAACGGCGCGTCCTTGCGCAACGCCTTTGAAATGGCGGTGTCCAAGGCAAGCGAAACGTCCGTAATCGTGGCGGCGGCCGGCAACAAACAATCGAGTGCCGACAGCCGAAATCAAGCGTTCTATCCCGCTTCTTTGCCAAACGTGATATCCGTTGCCAACCAAGGCAGCGACGGCAATCTTTACTCTTCGTCTTTCTATCACGATACGACGGACATCTGCGCCCCGGGGCAAGATATCTATACCTCAAAAGGCTACGACGGCGTGAGAAAAGATAGTTTGTACGGCGACGCAAAGGGCACGAGTCTTTCGGCGGCAAGCATGAGTTTCGCAAGCGCGCTTTTGAAACTCCGCCTAAAAGTACAAGCAAGAGATGCCGATGCAAGAAAGATTGCAAGACTCGTTTGCAAAATGAATTATCCCAAAACTGTGAGCGTCAGCGCGACTTCCACGAGTTCCGCATACACTTTCCCCGCGCTCAATCTCTTGACGGTCGCAAGCGCAAATCTCGACGAGGTAAACCTCGGATATTCGACTCCTACCGAAATGACGCTCGTTCACAACGGCACGTTGGGTGAGGGCGATTATACCGATATGGTTTATATGCGCGCGGACGCAATAACTCCCGTAGAGTTGTACGTGCAACTTGCGCCTCTCGGCACGGTAGATCCCGCAATAGAGGATAGCGTGGAGTGGGTTGCGCAAAAGATAAAAAACGCGGACGATACCACCGTTATTGACGAGTATTCTCTCGGCAAAGGCAAAAGCGTAACTTTTGTCGCAAATGGCGGCGGAGATTATATCGTCAAGGCAAACTTGCCTTATTACAATCTCGCAACCTATCAACAAGTGCACGTAGAATACGGCAAATATTACGTAGGGGAAGTGCGCGTCACGCTTGCAGACAGAGCGGGTGATGACGTATCGATCGCCCCCTCGAGCGCAACGCTTTACACCACCGAAACGACGTCCTTTGCGCTTACGGGCGTAAAATATCTTGATCCGAATACCGAGACCAAGTGGTACGTCAACGGCGAGTACGTGGCGTCGGGCGCAACCTTTGATTTCACACCCGAGAAAGCGGGCACGTATTATATCACGGCGCGCTTCGGCGACAATTCGATTGTGGATTTCCAATACAAATTCACCGCCACCGTCAAGCCGTTTATACTTCGTCCGCTTGATTTGTCAATGCTTATCGTGGGACTTACGATTGCGCTTGCTACAATAATCACCGTAGTCGTGATAGTCGTAAAAAAGAGAAAGCCGATGCTTATCGACGAGTCTCAAAACGATACGGAAGAGTAAAAGCAATATCGACAATGGGCCGCAATTATGGATAATATCTAAAAAACTAAATAGCACGAATAATTATATAAGCAAAAGACCTGTCTCTTATACACATCTCCGAGCCCACGAGACGGACTCCT
>URUQ01000014.1 GCA_900551145.1 uncultured Eubacteriales bacterium | reverse complement strand
AGCGTCCTCTTCGTAATATAGTCTTGCCCACTCGTTGAGAGTTGCGACAAGTTCTTTCATTCTTGCAAGTTTATCCATAAAATTCACCGACCAAATTATAACTCATTCGTTAGTTATCGTCAATATCCCCTTTTGCTATAACTTTGAGGTTGGAAGCCGCAATTGCAAGCGCAAAGCGCTTAACACCGAGCCCCTTAAACGCAATCGAGGCAATCTTGTCATCACCGTCTCCCGTAGTTTGTATGATTATACCGCGACCGAATTTGGAGTGCTCCACGATAACGTCTTTTGCAAATTGCGAATAATCTGCATCTGATTGCGGTTTCTTTTGAGCGGACGTGAGTGACGATTTATCGAATCCGTTGGACAAGCTCTTTTTGAAAGATTGCGACGACGGATTGTTTGCGCCGAGTTTAATACGATTTTCGTTTGTGAAAGAGTTGGCGGAATAATCGGAGTTTGCATAGCGCACGGATTGTTTAAATCCACTCATCTCACCTATGAAACGGCTCTTCGGATAATATTCCGTCTTGCCGAAACGATAGCGTTGGCGTGCGTTGAGTATAAACAGTTTTTTACGGGCGCGCGTAATTGCGACGTACATAAGCCTGCGTTCTTCCTCAACGTCCCCTGCGGTTATTGATTTTTGAGTCGGGAATATTCCGTCTTCGAGCGCAACGATAAACACGTAATCGAATTCGAGTCCTTTGACGGCGTGTATCGTTGCAATCGTCACGTAGTCCTCGTTTGACATTTCGTCGGTGTCGGAAACGAGTGCGACGGACTGCATAAAGTCGGATATACTCGACTCTTTGTTGTCTTGCTCGAACTGTTGCACGGCGTTGACGAGTTCTTCGATATTCTCCAATCTGTTTTCGTCCTCGACGTCACCGCTCGTCGCGAGTGCATTTTCAAGTCCGCTTCGGCGGATAACGTATTGCACGAATTCGGTTGCTTTCATCTCTTTTGAAAACTTGACCAAATCCATTGCAATTTCCGTAAAAGGCGCAAGTTTCTTTGCCGTCGAAGGCGTAAGCATATCGGGATTGAGCAGCACTTGGAAGAAGGTAAACCCGTGCGCCTTGGCAACGTCTTGCATTTCTTGCACGGCGGTATTGCCTATTCCGCGTTTCGGGTAGTTAACGACACGCAAAATACTGTCGTTGTCGCTAGGATTTATAGCCAAACGCACGTACGCGAGCGTGTCCTTGATTTCCTTGCGCTCGTAGAAGCGGAAACCGCCGAATACCTTGTAAGGTATTCCGTGTAAATTGAGTTCCTCTTCAAACTGACGAGTGACGGAGTTTGCGCGCACCAAAATTGCCATTTCCGAATAACTTGCGCCGTTTCTGTGCAAGGTGTTTATCGCTCTTGCGACGTTGGTTGCCTCGTCACGGTCGTTGTACGCCTCGTAATACTCGATGCTATTGTCGTCTTTAATCTCGCTCCAAAGCGTCTTTTCGTTGCGATTGGCGTTGTTTTTGATGACGTTGTTTGCGGCTTTTAGTATAGACGTGGTACTGCGATAGTTTTGTTCTAACTTGAAAACCTTTGCAGCGGGAAAATCCTTTGGAAAATCCAAAATATTGCGAATTTCCGCGCCGCGCCAACTGTAAATGGATTGGTCTTCGTCACCGACAACAAACAAATTGCCGTACTTTTTTGACAACATTTTCACAATGTCGTATTGAAGTTTGTTGGTATCTTGGAACTCGTCCACGTTGATGTATTTGAAACGATTTTGATAGCGTTCCAACACGTCGGGGCAAGTCTTGAAAAGTTCCACCGTCTTCAAAAGCAAATCGTCGAAATCGAGGCAGTTGCATTGTTTGAGTTCTGCCTCGTAACGCTTGTAGACTTCAAAAATATTGTATGCGTCGTTGTCGTCTTTTTCGATTGCCCGATAGTAATCCTCGGGTGACATCGCGAGCGTTTTCGCCCGAGAAATATGCCACAAATAATCACCCTTTCTCTTGGGATCAGCTTGCGGATAGGCGGTGAGAACGCGCTTTACCACTCTTTCGCTTTCAAGGTCGGTATAAATGGTAAAATCTTTGGAATAGCCGATACGCTCGCAATCCATACGAAGTATGCGCGCGCACATCGAGTGGAAGGTACTCGTCCATACGTTTGAATAGCCGAGTTGCTTGTCTATACGCTCTTTCATCTCGTTTGCCGCCTTATTGGTAAACGTGATTGCAAGAATATTGTACGGATCAACGCCGATCTCTATCAGATGGCAAATACGCGCGGTCAAAACGCGCGTTTTTCCGCTACCCGCACCCGCTATGACGAGAATGGGGCCTTCAACTGCGTTTACGGCTTCTTGTTGCTGTGGATTAAGTCTTATTTCGCTCATATCTATATGATACACCGCCTTATGCGACAAAAACGTCTCTTTGGCTCAACTATACCACATATTGTGCAAATTATCAATTTTTTGGGGCATAATACCCCAATTTCAATGCAAAAAATATTGATTTAACAAATTAAATGTGCTAACATATATTTATATTGGATTATAGAGGAGTTTTTTGTTGCAAAAATTCTTCTGTTTTCCGCGCGGAGGAATTTATTTTTATGGTAAATTTTGATGAAATCGAATTTTTGGAAAGCGAAATCGTAGACGACGACCCCGACGCGCCCGTCGGCACTCTCGTACATATTTCAGACAACGGAAATAGCGAAGAAGTATCCCCTGCTCCCGCTCAAGACGTGGCAGACGAGCCTATTGAGCAAGAGTCCGTCCAAGAGCCTGAGACGGTAGAAACGGCGCAAGACGAACCCGCTGGACAAGTCGTCGACGAGAAAGATTCCGACGTTCAAGACGAAACACAAGACGTTAAAAACGTGGAAGAACCCGTCGAAGAGCCCACCCTCACAGACGACGCACAAAACGACGAAACCGTGAACGAGGCGTCCGAGCAAACGCAAGAGGTCGAAACCGTTGAAGAACCCCAAGCGGAAGACGTTCAAGAAAACGTGCAAGATATCGCCACCGTTGACACTGTAAGCGAGGAAAACGTTGAATCGGTTGAGGAACGACCCGTTCAAGACGTCGCTATCGAAGAACCCATCGAGCAAGTCGTACAAGAGGCTCAACAAGAACAAGTAGTGGTTGAAGAACCTCAACAAAACGTCGAGGAAGTAAATCAAGAAGTCGCTTCCGAAGAAGCGGTACAAGGCGAGGTGCAAGAAGAGGTCAAACCCGCCACGCCCAAGAAACCGAGAAAGAAAGCGGTCAAGAAAGAAGAGCCCGCGCAAGACATCGCACACGTTGCTACTTCGAACACAAATATAAATCTCAAAAACGGCAGAAACGTAAACGAAGCATTGTTCGAAACGAGTTTCGAAGTCGAGCAACCCGCAAAGACAAAAATCGTTTCCACCAAGAAAAAACAAGAAAAATCAGAAGATTTATGGGCGGTTGCTGTAGTTGCAAAACCCGCAAAGACAACTGCGTCCAAAGATGCAAAAGCAGAAGAGGAAAAACAAGAAGTCGAGCCCAAGAAAGCGACGGCAAAGAAATCCACACCCAAAAAGTCAACAAAAGTTGAGAATACACAAGACAATTCTACGGAGGAAAAGAAAGTGGCAAAAGCAACCGACAAATCCACAAAAGACGAAGCAAAGACGACCAAGACGGTCAAAGCAACCAAGACCGAACCCGTAAAAGAAGAAAACGCACCCAAGGCAAAAGCGGTAAAGGAAGAAGTCCCCGAAAAAGAAACCAAAGCGACCAAAACCACCGCAAAAGCTAATAGCGACGAGACCGTTATCGTCGAGGGCGAAGGCAAAATGCACGGCAAATACGTCATCAAAAAGACGGACAAAGGCAACTTCGTGTTCAAACTCTACTCTGCCAATTTCAGAGTCGTGGCAATCGGCGCACAAGCTTATACCACTCTCGGTGCGGCAAAGATCGGTATACAAAGCATCATCAACAACGCAGAAAAAGCACCTATCGAAAACCAAACCTTAAAGAATTACGAAACCCTCAAATTCCCCAAATGGGAAATCTATCTTGATAAAAAAGGCGAATATCGTCTCCGCCTCTACGCAACCAACGGAAGCCTTATCGCAACCACCAACGACGGTTACGCGGACATCAGCGGTGCAAAGAACGGCATTGCGGCAGTCGGCAGAGCAAGCAAGGGTTGCGCAATCGTAAGAAACGACAACCTCTGGTAATCGTAAATCGGCAATCGACGAAATCGATTGATAGATGTTATCTGCACAAAATCGCAGGCCGTACAAACCTGATAAAAGCAAATGAAAACCTCGCAATTATGCGAGGTTTTCGTATGTTTTTTGATATTGTTATAGTGATATATCAGTTGCCAGAGTTCTCTTCACCGCCAAAGAACGTTGCAGATTGCGATTGTGCTTGACATTCGTTTTCATCGGATATAATCTTGACCGCTTTGACTTTCAGCACTCCGCACGCACAGCGTATACAGGCAATGACAAGTACGGCTGCGACGCCCGCAATAATTTTCCCGGCATTTCCGCCAGAAGCGAAGTCATCGCCGCCGATTTGCGCAATACTTCCCAATCCTGCCATTGCAAAAAAGCCCGTTGCGATGAAGTTGAGGATATAAGACGCTTTGATAATTTTGGTTGACTTTTTGAGTTCCGAAATAGGTTTGTTGACTTTTACAACGCCGGTTATCGCACTTGCAAGCGCAATTGCCACTGCAATAAAACAAATTGCACCAATAACAATTATAAGTATGCCTGCGATAGCAACGAACGGCGCGGCTATTGCCGCCGATGCGACTTCCTCCGACGTTGCGCCGTCGGGATACTTGCCTACCGAAGTCATAAGTGCAAGTCCTGAAATGATAAATCCGATTGCCACAGCAAGATATGCAGCCGTGCATAGAAAGTCAAGCACGCTTGCAGCGATAAGATAGGGTCTCGATTTCGAATATTCGCTCATAATAACATCCACCTGAATTATTGATATATAAAATACACTATATAGTTACAAATTTCAATATCTAATATTAAATCGCAATTAGTTCAATCCCTCAATATGCGTCGGGCGCAACGTTGTAAACATATTTATATAGCGTTGATTTTGCCTCGATATACTCATTTTGTGACAGCTTATCCCCCGTCGTCATAAGCAAAAGCGGAATGGGATTGGTGCCTTTTGATATCGGCGGTTGAATATACGGATAATCGTTTAGGTAAAAGCCGTTTCGCTCGTAAAAGCCGATACGGCGTTTTGCTTGCTCGGTTTCGGGAGGTTCTACTTCAAGCAACAATTTCCCAAAACAGACGGTTAGATTGCTCAAAATCTCATGTCCGAGTCCCAAATTGCGATATTTTGGATTGACAGCAAAATGCTCTACGAAAGTGAATTTATCAAAACGATAAAAAGAGATAAACCCCCTTATCTCGCCGTCATCGCTGTCTTTGCACACGTAGATATCGAAGATAGGATTGCAAAGCAACTCTTTTTGTTCGTCGAAAGTGCGCCTCTCGTCAACCGGAAACGCTTCGACCATCAAGTCGAACACTTTTTCAAACTCGTCTCTACGCATTTTGTATAGCATCATTTTGTTTCCTTTATTTTTTAACGTGGTTTTCTTTTTCCTTTTTGAGATAGATATGTTGAAATCCGCCTCGTTAAAGAACAATCTCCGATAACGACGTAATATTTCGGCTTTTTACTGCAAGTTTTTGAACTTTGCCACTTTGGCATCTATATCAATCATAAAATTATTTATTTGTTCTATGATTTTACCCTTAAACTGTAACACAAATAGAGAAAAATATCAATTACAATTAAATTTGCCAAAATAATTACAAACAAAATGTCACAAGCGCTTGTCAAAACTCAATCGATAAGTTATAATCTTTGCGTTGGGTTGTGAGATACAACTCTCGCTTGAACAGTTGGAGGAAATGGATTTGTTGACCATTGGCTTCCAACTGCCACCCATTGTTAAGTTGAATATTACTGATGGAGAAGTCGTGTTTAATGGTACATACGTACCAAACACGCATCTTATATTTGGAGAAGTCGTGTTTAATGGTACATACGTACCAAACACGCACCTTATATTTGGAGAAGTCGCCTAGTTTGGTCGAGGGCGCGCGACTGGAAATCGCGTAACCGTCAAAAGCGGTTCAAGAGTTCGAATCTCTTCTTCTCCGCCAAATAAAACTCGTTTGAACTGTTATAGTTCAAACGAGTTGTTTTTTAATTATTATACGATTTTGAAAAACGAAAAACTTGTTTTTCTTTCGGTTATCCTTAGTTTTGACGATTAACAGCTATAACCCATGCTTTTTTATTTTTATTTAATCGGCTCAAAATCCGCCGCTCCGTGTTTACACAACGGACATACGAAGTCTTCGGGTAATTCTTCTCCTTCGTACACGTATCCGCATATTTTACATACGTAACCTTTCTTTCCTTCGGTTTTCGGCTTCGGTTTGACGTTTTGCTGATAATAAGTATACGTCATTGTCGGATTACTGTTTATCACCCTTGCTTCCGTCACTTCGCAGATAAACATTCCGTGCGTTCCCACGTCGACGTAACTCTCCACTTTAAGCGATATAAACGAGTTTATATATCTCGGCAGGAATACCAGCCCGTTGTCCGACGTATATTTTTCCCATCCCTCGAACTTATCCACGGTTCTTCCGCTTCTGAATCCGAAGTTTTCAAATACTTTGAACGGCGCGTCGGTAGACAATACGTTTACGTTCATCTTGCCCGTCTGTTTAATAATGTGGTGAGAGTAGTTCTGTTTATTTATCGTTACCGCGACCCTGTTCGGGGTGTTGGTCACCTGCGTAACGGTATTGACGATAAGCCCGTTATCTTTTTCCCCATCGTTGCTCGTAACGACATACAGTCCGTATCCGATATTGAACAGGGCGCTGGTGTCGTTTTTATTCACTCCTTCGCCCTTTCTCGCCGCGTATTCGGCGCAAAGTTCGCTTGCGAGCGCGTCGAGTTCTTTTCCGCTTTCTTCGTTAAGGGCGCTCATAATATGCACGGTATTATCGCAATACTTTATATTACGGCATTTTTCAAGCATTCCTTTCATAGTTTTTGCCGCCATAGGCGCCCACGATCCGTTTTCAATAAGCGCGACGGTTTTGTTCGAAAAGTTTCTTTCGGTAAGCGCGTCGATAAACGTTCTCATAAACGGGAAGATATCGGCATTATACGTCGTGGTTGCAAGCACGATTTTGCTGTATCTGAACGCGTCTTCCACCGCTTCCGCCATATCGCAACGAGCGAGGTCGTTCACCGCAACTTTGGGGCAACCGTTTTCTTTTAATTTGTCGGCGAGTTTTTTCACGGCTTCTTCGGTATGTCCGTAAACCGAAGTATACGCTATCATCACGCCTTCGGTTTCCACACCGTAAGAGGACCATATATTATAAAGATTGATATAATACGAAAGGTTTTCGCTGAGAATAGGACCGTGCAACGGGCAGATACGCTCTATTTCCAGAGAAGCGGCTTTTTTCAGCAACGCCTGAACCTGCGCCCCGTATTTACCTACAATACCGAAGTAATATCTTCTTGCTTCGCAAGCCCAGTCTTCGTCTGCGTCGAGTGCGCCGAACTTACCAAACCCATCGGCAGAAAACAGAGTTTTCGTCAATGGATCGTAAGTTACGATAACTTCCGGCCAATGAACCATCGGCGCGGTAAAGAATTTAAGCGTGCGTTTTCCGAGCGTGAGCGCGTCGCCGTCTCCGACTATGATCCTTCTGTCTTCGAATTCCGTACCGAAGAAGTTCTTCATCATCGCAAACGCCTTTTTCGAAGCAACGATTTTCACTTCCGGATACAATTTCGCAAAGTTGTTTATATTCGCCGAATGATCGGGTTCCATATGTTGGACGACGAGATAATCGGGTTTACGCCTGCCGAGCACTTTCTGCACGTTGTCAAGCCACTCGTGCGTAAACTTCGCGTCCACAGTGTCCATTACCGCGACTGCGTCGTCGATAATTACGTAAGAGTTATACGCCATTCCTTCCGGCACAACGTACTGCCCTTCGAATAAGTCTATTTTTCTGTCGTTTACACCAACGTAAAATATACCATCAGCGATTTTCATAAAATCCTCCGAACGTTTTTTTATATTATAAACCATAAAAAATGTAAAATCAATAGTTTTAAGCCATTGGAAACGTTTGAATTTAAAGCATGCAACATCCCTTTTATGCCCAAAATTTTCAAAAGAAAAATGTGACGTCATTTATTGTAATAAACTGTTATATGTGTTATTATATTTACGTATGGATTGACCATACGAAAATGAGGGATATAAAGAAATGGGAAAAACCGCATTTAAAACGTTTGCAACCTTTACGGTGTTGTTGCTCGTTTTGGCAACAGCATTTACTTTGATTTTCGGACTTTGCGACGCGCATATCTTTGCACCGCTCGATATTGCCTCGGCAACGAGCGCGGAAGCGACGACTTCGGCGGACTATTACGCATCTGTTGAGAGTTTGTCCACCAACGGGGCGTCTTTCAGAAGTTCGCTTGCAAGTTTGATTACTTCAACGCATACGTCGCAACCCACTTATAAGAATTTAATAAACGTATTTCCCGACACGGACGCAAACCCCGACAACAAAAGTCAAATGCTTTGGTTCTATACAGGCACGGTTGCAAAATCCGGCACTAACCGTGAACACGTTTGGCCGAAGGACGGCGGTGATGCCTTCCCTGCCGAGAGTCAAACGGGTTCGGACGCACACCATTTGAGACCGACCGACCAACAACTCAACTCTACGAGAGGCAGTCTGTCCTTTGGTGAAGTGGCTCAAACAGCGGGCAACATCGTAAAAGAATACGGTAGCACAACGTACGACAATCTTTGTTACAAAACAAGCCAATACTTCTACCCCGGCGTGGGATATAGAGGCGCAACGGCGCGTATTTTGATGTACGTTCAAACGCGTTGGGGAGACGCATACAATCTTCAATTCGTGCTCGGTGGCGGCAATTGCAAAACAATCGGTGATATCGAAACGCTTATGAAATGGCATCTTGAAGAACCGGTTACTGCCGCCGAAAGACTTAGAAACGACGAAGTTCAAAAAATCCAAGGCAACCGCAATCCCTTTATCGATCACCCCGAATACGCTGCAAGAATTTATTGCTACGACGGAAAAACATACAATTCTAAACTCCAAGCAGTCGTTGCACAGCACGAAGGAACGGAGACTATTTCCGGACTTTCCTTCAAAAATGCCTCTATGTCCCTTTGCATAGGTGAAACCGCAACATTGCAACCCACTTACACTCCGTCCAATGCAAAACGCGAAGTAAACTGGACGTCGAGCGATACTGCGGTTGCGACAATCGATGCGGACGGCAAAGTCACCGCAAAAGCAAACGGAACTACTACTATCACCGTATCGAGCAAAGAAACTCCGTCCATAAAGGCAACTCTTTCCCTCACGGTTAAGAGCGTGAGCAGTATTTCCGTTAGTGGCGCACCCACCAAAACGACTTACAACAGCGGTGAGACGTTCGATACGACGGGGATCACCGTTACGGCGCACTTCACCGACGGTTCGACGAAGACTGTTGACAACAGTTCTTGCCAATGGCTCGATGCGGTTACGGGACAAAATACACTCTCTTCGGGCACAACAAGCGTTATATGCAAGTTTACGTCCAACGGACAAACCTTCGAGGACGTCGTAAACGGCATTACCGTCAAGAAAATCACCGGCGGCGGAAAGACGACTATTACGCTTGACAAAACATCTGCGAGCGGTAAATACGATTGGTACAATTGGTCCGCTGACGGAATTAGCGGTCAAGGCTATATGTACAAAAACGCTCAAAAGAACGCAATCCAAATGAACGGAAGAGATCAAAAGATTTGCTATCTATTCAATACGACGCCAATACCTAACACTATTATCTCAATCACAATCAAACTGGTGGAAGGCAGTGGCAAGAGTTTTGATATCTACACATCTGATACTCCCTACTCTTCCGGAACGAGTTTCCCGACGACGGGCACGAAGAGAGGCACTCTCACTGCCGATACCAACGGCGTGACGCTTCCACTCAATACGACAAACCAATACTTCACCATCAACTATAACGAGTCCACCGCTTGCTATATCGAAAGTATAGAAATTCTCTACGGTGAACAAGAAGCGGAATGTGTGCACGATTGGAGTGCTTGGACGGTAACCAAACAACCTACCTACACTCAAAAAGGCACTGAAGAGCGCGTATGCTCCAAATGCAACGAGAAAGAGACTCGTGACGTTCCTATGCTCGTATGCGACCATCAATGGTCAAATTGGACTGTAACAAAGCCAGCAACTACAACGGAAAAAGGCAGCGAAGAGCGTGTGTGCTCCAAATGCAACGAAAAGGAAACTCGCGATATTCCTATAATCACTTGCGACCATCAATGGTCGGCTTGGACAACGACAAAAGATCCTACCTATACCGAAACGGGCGTTGAGGAACGCATTTGCTCTCAATGCAACAACAAAGAAACGAGAACGCTTCCAAAACTCGTATGTTCTGCGCACAATTACGGCGAATGGACTACGACGAAAGAGCCGACTATATTCGAAACAGGTGTAAAAGAACATACCTGCTTAATATGCGGACACAAAGAAACACAAGATTTGCCAAAGCTCGAAAATCCGCTCGGTGACGTTACGGCGGAGGACTTTGTAAACGCCGTAAACGCGATTGACAACGCCACAACGATTGAAGAGAAGCAAGTCGCAATCAAATATGCACAAGACGTATTCAACGCCCTTCCGCAAGAAGAGAAACTAAAAGACGAAACACAAAACGCTTTTGGTTGGCTTAGCGACAAACAACAAGCACTTGCAAAACAATTGCAAGCACCGACAAGTTTATCGGGCGGAGAAATTGCCGGTATATGCGTCGGATGTGTAGTCGGCGTGGCACTCATCGGAGTAATCCTCTACTTTGTAATATTCAGGCGTAAAGCAAGTCGCTATTAAGTGATTTAATACAAATTATGAATAAAGCTGAATAAGGCATAAAAAGAACTGCGAAATCTCGCAGTTCTTTTTGAATACTTAATTATTCTATACTTTTTCAACTTGAAGTCGTAACTTATTTGTTGCTTATCAATGCGTAACACATTTTGAAGATGTCCGTGTTGTCGATGTTTTTGACGAAATCGAATTGCGTGCCGTTTTTGAGCTTGAAATCGGTGTAATAATACACGTCGGCTTTGGTGTGATACGTTGCGTGGAACATTGAGCTGTTGATTTGCTCCTTGGTCTCACCGTTGTACTGCAAATCACCGCATTCATGGTCCGCCGTGAGTATCAACGAATAATCGTCTTTGCCGCTCATTTGCGCTTTCACGGCTTCTACGGCGTTGTCAAATTCGTCAAGATAAGCAAGCATACCGTCCATATCTTTTTTGCTACTCATTTTGTCGATATGCGCCCCTTCTATCATAAGAAAGTAACCCTTGGGATACTTTGCCTCAAGGAAGTCAACCGCAAACTCGGAAAGTTGTTTGAGCGTCGGCGTTTCGTCGGTGGAATCGTAATTTGCAATTTCAGAGAATGCTCCGATAACTTTTGAACTTTCAAGATTGAGCTCACTGTATGCGTCGCAGAACGTATAGCCTTTTTCTTCAAATTGCGTGCGATACATATCATAGTTGACATCATCACCATCCCACGTCGTAAGACCTGCACCGAGAAAAATATCGATGTCCGAATTGATTTGACAATCGATAATCGTAGCTTTGTCTCCCCTATCTTTTGCATGAGCGGAAAACGCTGCGGGCGTTGCTCCCGACAACGTATCGGTGGTCACGATGCCTACGCCTTTGCCAAGGCTCTTTGCGTACTCGGATATGGTTTGGAAGTTCTTGCTATCCTTATAAGATACGTAACCTCTAAAATACTTCTCGCCCGTTGCCATTGCGCTTGCTGCGGCAGCACTGTCGGTTGCTTGATTTACGGCTTTGCACGACGTATTAACCAATCCCGTTTGATCGAATCCCTCAAACAAAGTTCTTCCGAAATAGGCTTCACCTGTTTTGACGTGATTTACACCCATTCCGTCACCGATAAACAAAATGACTCTATCGCTACTACCTTTGAGTGCGTCGTAGATTGACGACTCGACTTGAGGCGGATTATTCCCGCCGTTATCGTTGTCGTTGCAAGCGACAAATACGATTGAGAACGACGATACGAGTGCAAATACGAGTGCAATTGTCAGTATTCTAATGTTGTTTTTCTTCATAATTCCCTTTATTTTTTGATGTGTTGCCAACCTATACGTTATAAGTCTCTATCACTTCAACGAGCGGATGGTATATCCTTCTTTTTGGTAAATTCTCAAATTCAAGTTGAGTTGCTCGATAAATTCCTTGTTGGACGTGGTCTTGACAATCATATTTATGAGGTTTTCCGTAGCCTCGGTGTTGTCGGCATTTGAGAGCATCTTGCGGATACCCCACGTGCCCTCGAGTTCGCTAGGAGTAAGCAACAATTCTTCCTTTCTCGTACCGCTCTTTGCAAGGTCGATTGCGGGGAAAATGCGTTTTTCACTGAGTCTGCGGTCAAGGTGAATTTCCATATTGCCCGTGCCTTTGAATTCTTCAAAAATAACGTCGTCCATACGGCTGCCCGTGTCGATAAGCGCGGTTGCGATGATGGTGAGCGAACCGCCGTTTTCTATGTTTCTTGCCGAGCCGAAAAAGCGTTTGGGGCTATGCAAAGCACCGGGATCGATACCGCCCGACAGTGTTCTGCCTGTAGGCGGAATGGTGAGATTGTACGCTCTTGCAAGTCTTGTGAGCGAGTCGAGCAAAATAACGACGTCTTTGCCCATTTCTACAAGGCGCTTTGCTCTGTCAAGAAGCATTTCCGCGGTTTTGGTGTGGTGCTCTGGAAGCTCGTCAAACGTGGAATATACCACTTCGCCCTTAATCGAGCGTTGCATGTCCGTAACTTCCTCTGGACGCTCGTCGATGAGCAAAACTTTGAGTTCGATTTCGGGATAATTCTTTGCAATAGAGCTTGCAATCATCTTCAAAAGCGTAGTTTTACCAGCTTTCGGCGGTGATACGATTATTCCTCTTTGACCTTTGCCGATAGGCGATACGAGGTCGATGCAACGAGTTGCGTATTCTCTTGGCGAAACTTCGAGTCTTATACGCTCGTCCGGATAAATTGGCACCAAATCGTCAAAATTGGGGCGTTTGCCGATTTTGTCGGCGTCGATACCGTTGATAGTCGTTACGCTTACCACTGCCGACGGCCTGCCCTCTTGTATCTTTTTACAAAGAGACTTTACGTAGTCACCTCTACGCAATCCGTATTGTTTTATTTTCATTGCGGACACATAAGCGTCCATCTCGTTGAATTCACCGTTCTTAACGCGCAAAAAACCGTATCCGTCGGGATTGATTTCGAGATATCCTTCTCTCTCTTGTTCCGCGCCCTCGTCAATCGATTCTTTACGTTCGTTGAGTACGTTTTCTTTGTAGTTTTGACGGTTGTTTTGCGGTTTTTGAAATTGACTGTTGGTCGGACGGAACACGACGGGTTGAAATTTTGGCTTTTGATAAAATTGTTCGCTATCGTCCTCGGAAGCGGATTTTTGAGCCATTTCTTCCTCTTTTGTAGCTTCCGTAGCGAGATCCGTCACAACTTTTGCGCCCTCTTCCGATTTTTTCGGACGACCTCTACGAGGTGCTGTGGGCGGTTGCATTTCACCATTGGTGATTTTGTAGACCAAATCTACAAGTTCCGCCTTATTAAGTTTCGTCGGTGCACTGACACCGACGTCTTTTGCGAGCGAACGCATTTCAAAAATGCTTTTTGCGTCAAGTTCATTTTTAGTAAATCTTTGCATAAAAAACTCCTTGATGACTTTCCCTTTCGGAAATAGTCGCGAAATTGGTTATAAATCGGTATTTTTTTTCTGAAAGTGTTTTACCGCGCTCACCTTTTTTTGGTGAGCACGATTAAAATTTAGTCCGTAAATTTTTCTAAAACCAAAACCTTGGTTTCTTCACCGTTGAAATCGGCTCTGTCGAATTCAACCGTAGAACCATCGGCGTAAATGACGTTTTCGTCCTCGAAAAGATCTAGAAATTCGTTGACTTTGTCAATGTCGAATTCACAATCTTTGGTCTTATAGTGCATCGGAATAACCACATCGGGCATAATGCGGTCAACGTATTCCTTTGCTTGCACGGCGTCTATCGTATAGTTCCCGCCCACGGGGATAAGCAAAACGTTGACGGGCATAAGCGACTCGACCAAAATAGCATTGCATTCTTCACCGATGTCGCCCATATGACATACGTCCACGCCGTCCATACGGTATTTGAAAATGATATTATCTCCGCGCAACGCACCTTTTTTGTCGTCGTGATAACTGCGTTGAGCAAGAATATGCACACCGCCGATTTCGTATGCGCCCGCTCTATTGAGCACCGTGGGATCACCGCCTACTTTTGAAACGTAGCAATGATCATTGTGTGCATGGGACACGGTTACGATATCAGCGTCGACTTTGGGCATCTCATAGCCAACGTACGAGTGGTAAGGGTCGGTGACAATCGTCGTTCCCGTGCTTTCTTCAAGTTTGAACGAGGAATGGCCGAGCCAAGTGATTTTCATTTTATACTCCTTCGTGCGCCTTATTCGCCGAGGCGAGCAACGAGCTCTCTGATCTTTTGAGACGGATCGAGCAAGTTGGACACCGATTCGTTGACGTTGGCGGCAGCAATTATATACGAGATGTATTTAGACAAGTCCGCTTCGATAAACCACTTGCAATCTTTGAGTTCTGGAATGCGATAAGTGAGGTTTGTCGAAAGAACCGCGTCGAATACGCCTTCTTGATACGCTTTGTTGAATTTTTCGATACCTTCCGTGAAAAGCGAGAAAGTTGCGGCAAGGAACACTTTCTTTGCGCCCTTTTCCTTAATTTCTTTGGCAAGGTGAAGTATCGAATCCCCCGTAGCAATCATATCGTCCGCTACGAACACATTCATACCCTCGACGGAAGAACCGATATATTCGTGCGCGATTATGGGGTTGCGACCATTGATTATCGTGGAATAATCACGACGTTTGTAGAACATACCGAGGTCGAGTCCGAGCACGGAGGCGTAATACACGTTTCTTGGGATTGCGCCCTCGTCGGGAGATATGACCATAAGGCTGTTTTTGTTGAGACGCACGTCGGGGAAATTCCTCGTAAGGCATTTGAGAATTTGATAATGTACAAAGTAATTGTCAAATCCCATAAGCGGAACGGCGTTCTGCACCCTCGGATCGTGAGCGTCAAACGTGATTATGTCGCTTACTCCCATATTTTGAAGTTCTTGAAGCATTTGAGCGCAGTCAAGCGACTCTCTTGCGCTTCTACGGTGTTGGCGGCCGCCGTAAAGCATCGGCATAACCACGGTTATGCGTTGTGGCTTGCCGTTACAAGCAGATATTATGCGTTTTAGGTTCTCAAAATGCTCGTCGGGTGTGAGCGGAATTTCTTTTCCGAAAAACGAATAGGTCACTCCGTGATTGCCCGGGTCGCAAATGATATACAAGTCCTTTCCTCTTACAGTCTCATAGATGATGCCCTTTGCGTCACCGTTGGTGAAACGCGGACAATCCGACTTCAAGATAAACGTGTCTTTGTGTAGTTTTTTGCCGAGATGTGATTCGCTAAACAGCGCGATTAGTCTTTTGTCTATGAGGGTTGCAAGTTCTTCCGCACCCGGTGTTGCGATAAGAGCAATAGGTGCGCTGGGGGTTTCCCCGTAAACAGAAAAGTCCGGTATCATTTGTGTCCTCCGAGATAATGAAAGTATATCAAACAATTTTTGAATTGACAATCATATTTACCTAAATATAAATATAAACTTATGCGTGCACGAAAGCAAACTATTGTGTCGCACAATTATATATCCAATATTTCGGCGAGTATCGAATTCATCACAGCCATCCCCCTTGCGTTTAGCCATGTAAACCCGTCTGCCTCTT
Source organism: uncultured Eubacteriales bacterium (assembly GCA_900551145.1). Lineage (GTDB taxonomy): Bacteria > Bacillota > Clostridia > Christensenellales > CAG-917 > CAG-475. Next base: position 185 of record URUQ01000014.1, on the reverse strand, counting down.
CAAAAAAGTTTTTCAAGTTGTCGGGAATCGTCAAAAGATTGCTTTCAACGCCCCTAGTCGTGCGGAGAGAGAGCATAATCGTCTCATTGCGCACGTCTTTGTCGCAAAGATATTCGACGTCGACTTTATCGATATCGTCGAATTTTTGCGCGCTTTCAATATATTCTATCTGTCTCTTATACACA
>URUQ01000013.1 GCA_900551145.1 uncultured Eubacteriales bacterium | reverse complement strand
TAAGTTATCACACGCACACGCAAGCGCGAGTGCAGGTTTTGTCAGGAGTATTTTATGAAAGAAAAGATGGACGGCATCAAAAATTCCGCATTGCAAATGATTGCAGATGCAACCAATTCTGCGGAACTTAATAATGTCAGAGTCAAATATCTCGGCAAAAGCGGTGAAATATCATTGCTAATGAGAGATATGGCAAACGTTCCCAAAGAAGAACGCCCCAATATGGGTAAACTTGTCAACGAGTTGAGAGGCGTCGTGGAAGGTGCTCTCAACGAAAAGAGTGCAAAAATCGAGCAAGAAGAGAAACTTGCAAGGCTCAAAGCCGAAGAAATCGACGTAACTTTGCCCTCAAACGGCTTGGGCGTCGGCACTTTGCATCCGCTCACACTTATCAAAAACGAGCTTATAGATATATTTACGGGTATGGGATTTACCGTAGCGGAAGGACCTGAAATCGAAAGCGATTTGTACAACTTCCAATTGCTCAACGTGCCAAAAGACCATCCCGCAAGAGATATGCAAGACACGTTCTACGTCAACGACAACGTCGTTTTGCGTACGCAAACGTCTGCAGTTCAAGCAAGAATTATGCAAAATCAGCAACCGCCTATCCGCATCGTGTCGCCCGGAAAAGTATATAGAAGCGACGACGACGCGTCGCATAGCCCCATTTTCAACCAATTTGAAGGTCTTGCCATTGACAAACATATCACGATGGGAGATTTGCAAGGTTGCTTGCAAACTTTTGCGGAAAAGATATTCTCAAGGGACACCAAAGTGCGTTTGCGCCCGTCATATTTTCCGTTCACCGAGCCGTCGGTTGAAGTTGACGTGACTTGCTCTATGTGCCACGGCAAAGGTTGCCGCGTATGCAAAGGCACGGGTTGGGTTGAAATCCTCGGCGCAGGTATCGTCAATCCCGCGGTTTTGGATATGTGCGGAATTGACAGCAGTGTGTATAGCGGATTTGCATTCGGATTCGGAATAGACCGTATCGCTATGATAAAGTACGGCATTCCCAACATCAAAATGCTCTATGAAAACGACGTACGTTTTCTTAAACAATTCAATTAAGGGGGCAAGGTATGTTAGTTCCTATTTCGTGGCTTAAAGATTACGTAGATATCGACGTCAAACCCGAAGTGCTTGCAAAAAAACTCGTCGCAATCGGTTTTGAAGTGGAAGAAATCATATATCAAGAAAAACAAGCGACCAACGTCGTAGTAGGCAAAATAGTCAAAGTCGATAAACATCCCAACGCCGACCGTTTGCGCGTTACGCAAATCGATATCGGAGGCAAGACAATACAAGTCGTCACCAACGTTCCCGTCGAGGGCGGAGAAACCATTGCGGTTGCTCTTGACGGAGCACACCTTGCGGACGGTCACGACATCAAAAAGGGTGAACTTCGCGGTGTAGTGAGTGAAGGTATGCTTTGCGGACTCGAAGAAGTCGGCGTGACGGAAGACGACGTGCAAAATCAAAAGATGGGGGATATTATCCGCTTTGAAGAAGGTACGACGCTCGGACAAAACGCACTCAAAGCACTCGGATACGACGATATTATTCTCGACGTGAGCGTCACGGCAAATCGTCCGGACTGCAACAGCATTTATAAGATGGCAAAAGAAGTCGCGGTTGCGCTCAAAACCTCTTGTAGAGAACCTGAAATCGATTATAAGGTCAGCAATACAGGCGCAAAAGTCACTGACATGGTGACCGTTGACGTCCAAAATCAAGTGCTTTGCCCAAGATATATGGCGGCAGGCGTGAAAAACATCAAGATTTTCCCGTCCTCGCAAAAAATCAAATCGAGATTGCGCGCGGTTGGTATCCGTCCGATTAACAATATCGTTGATATCACCAACTATGTGCTTACCGAAATCGGTCAACCGATGCACTCCTTTGATAAGAGAGAACTCGAGGGTGGAAAAATTATCGTTCGCAACGCAAAGAACGGTGAGACCATCCAGACTCTCGACGGCAAGCAAAACACGCTGAGCGACAGTATGCTCGTAATCTGCGACGCATACAAGCCCGTTGCGGTTGCCGGCATTATGGGCGGTGAAAACAGCGGTATTAAGCAAGATACCGCAGAAGTCGTTTTCGAGGCGGCAAAATTTGCACGCGACAACGTAAGACGCACCTCTCGCGCACTCAACTTGCGTTCCGACAGCTCCGCAAGATTTGAAAAAGGTATCGATTTCGCATCGCAAGAGTACGGATTGAAGCGTGCTTTGACGCTTGTTTATCAAATGGGCGCGGGGGATATCGTCGAGGGAATAATCGACGTCAAAGTCGACTATCAAAAGGTGCGTGAAATCAAGTTCACAACGAGAAAACTCCAAGAAATCCTCGGTTGCAAAGTGCCCAAATCCGCTTTGGTGTCCATACTCGAAAGACTCGGTATAGAAGTGGTTGACGGTGACAAATGCCTTGTCGCAAAGGTCAAAGAGGACAGAGAAGATATCGTCGGTGTAAACGATATTGCGGAAGAGTTTATCCGCGTTTACGGCTACAATCATATCAAACCGACGTTGTTTGAATACGCAACGCTCACCAAGGGCGGTATTCCCGACAATTTGAAGTTTGTCAATATCATCAAAAACACGCTTTGCGCGTGCGGTTTATCGGAAAGCGTAACATACTCGTTTACGTCACCCAAATTCGTCAATCAACTCAATCTCGACGAAAACGATACCGCTCGCAATGCAATCAAGCTCGTCAATCCGCTCGGCGAGGCGTTGAGCGTTATGCGCACCACGCTTACGCACAGCATGATTGAAACTATGTGCTACAATATCACGCACTTCAACAAGGGCGCAAAACTCTTCGAGGTCGCAAACGTGTATTTGCCAAAAGAGTTACCGCTCAAAGAATTGCCGTACGAAGAGAGCAGACTTTGCATCGGTATGTACGGTGAGGGCGTTGACTTCTTCACAATTAAAGGAGCACTCGAAGAGACTTTCAAGGCGCTCCATATCAACGAAAAATACGTGCGCTCCGCCAGACCGTATTTGCATACTGGAAGAGGTGCGGAGATTATCGTCGACGGCAAAAGCGTAGGCTTCGTAGGTGAAGTTCATCCCGACGTTGCGGACAACTACGGCATCGACAATTTCAGATTGTACGTTGCGGAAGTCTCAATCGACAAAATTTTCAACGAGAAACGCCTCGAAAAGAGCAAATTCACTCCGTTCTCCAAGTTCCCGATTATCGAACGCGACCTTGCCGTCGTAGTCGACGATAGCGTTCTTGCGGGTGATATGACGGACGCGGTTCTCGGTGCGAAAATCAAATATCTCACCGACGCAAAGGTATTCGACACCTACAAGAGCGAGCAAATCGGTCAAGGCAAAAAGAGCGTTGCAATGAGCTTTGCATTCTCGTCGCTCGAACGCACGCTTACCGACGACGAAATCGCAACCGAAATGGCAAAAATCCTTTCCGTCCTCAAACGCAAAGTCGGTGCAAAGATAAGATAAAATCAATAAAAAATACAGCTTTTAAGGGCAAATAATTATGTTTGACGCAAAAAGTCTTAACACCCTCGAATATCCGCAAATACTTGCAAGATTGAGCGATTTTGCTCAATCGCAAGGCGGAAAGAAAAAGGCAAGATGCCTCGTTCCGTTCGAGACCATAAGCGAAGCCGACGACGCACTCAACGAAACGGCGGAAGCGGATAAAGTGTTGTTTGAATACTCGCTTTCTCCCAATTTTGCCGTTGACGACGTTGCAGATATACTTATAAAAGCCAAGAAAGGTGCAGTGCTTTCCATTGCGGATATTTTGAAGGTCGGAAGGTCACTTCGAGTTGCGCACAAAATCAAAAAAACGTTGACTGGCGTCAAGGATTGCCCGATTTTATACGATATCGCAAGCAGACTTTACGAGAACGAACCTCTTGAAAAAAGCATTTTTGAGGACTTTTTGAGCGAGACGGAAGTTGCGGACAATGCAACGGCGGAATTGAGACAAATCCGCATTAGAATACGCAAACTCAACGACAACGTCCGCACCAAATTGCAACTTTTCATTACGTCACCGCAATATTCCAAATATTTGCAAGACAGTATCGTTACGATGCGCGGGGATAGATACGTCATTCCGCTCAAAAGCGACTTCAAAGGCTCTATCCCGGGGCTCGTACACGATCAATCCGCTTCGGGATCTACGCTTTTTGTAGAGCCGATGCAAGTTGTGGAACTCAACAACGAACTCAAAGTGGAACTCGTCAACGAGCAACTTGAAATCGAGCGTATTTTGCGCAATTTCTCGTCGACGATTATGGGAAGCGCGGACAATATATCGTGGTCGTATCAAAATATCGTCGATCTCGATATGATATTTGCAAAAGCGCAACTTGCAAGGGAGTATAAGGCGGTTAGACCTACGCTCAACAACGAGGGCTATATTCGCATTAGAGGCGGTAGACACCCGCTTATCGACGGGCACAAAGTCGTTCCCGTGTCCTTGCAACTTGAAAAAGAGGACAAAATGTTGCTTATAACCGGTCCGAATACGGGCGGAAAAACCGTTACGCTCAAACTCGTCGGTCTTTTCACGATAATGGCAATGAGCGGACTTTACGTGCCTGCAAAACAAGCGGATATATCCGTGTTTGACGGCGTTTACAGCGATATCGGTGACGAGCAAAGCATACAACAGAGTTTATCCACGTTTTCGTCGCATATCAAAAACACCATCGGGATTTTGGATATTATCACGCCCAAGTCCCTCGTTCTTTTCGACGAACTCGGCGCGGGTACAGACCCCGGTGAAGGCGCGGCACTTGCCGTTAGCATTGCCGAACATTTACTCAAAGTCGGGTGCAAATCGCTTATAACGTCGCATTTCAACGACCTTAAAGAGTTTGCGCTCGTGACAAAGGGCGTCGTTGCCGCTTCTATGGAATTCAATTCCGAGACGTTTTCTCCCACGTACAAGTTGGTTATGGGTGCAATCGGTGCGTCCAACGCTTTGGCAATTGCGCAAAAACTCGGCTTGAATGAAAACATTATCAACAGCGCAAAGAGCAAAATATCCGCCGAAAAACGCCAATTCGACAACGTTTTGACCGCTGCCGAACAGACGCGTATGAAAGCGGCGGAACTCGTAAACGAAGCGTCTATTGATAGAGAAAACGCCGCAAAAGCACTCAAAGACGCGCAAATCGAGAAAAAACGCATTGAGGAAAAGCGCGAAAAACTTGACGAAAGCATCCGCAAGGAAACCAAACGCCTCATTGAAAACAGCGTCGAAGAAGCCAACGACCTACTTGACAAAATCAAAGAGATTTTGAACAAACCGCAAATCGAAGACAAAGATTTGTTCGAGGCAAGGAAACTTCGCAAGCAACTCGAAACTATGTCCGCCGACTACGAAAAAGAAGCGGTCGTCGATGACGTTCCCGACGACAGTCCGCTCAAAATAGGTGACAACGTATTTGTGAAATCACTCCAAAAGAAAGGCAAACTTGTAGCAATCAATCAAAGAGGCGAAGCGCAAGTGTCATTCGGAAAACTCACGACCAAAGTCAAAAAAGACGACTACTACAAGGTGAAATAATGGTTGACAATTATTCTCAATCGGTTGAAGTTGACGTAACCTATCACGCAAAACGATTGCAATGGACGGGGATTTTCCTCGTGTTGTTTTCGCTTGGGTTCGTGGTTACGTCGATATTTTACAGTTGGTATTTTATGATTGCTTTCGGCGTATTTTTTGCCGCGGGAATCGTTTGTATTCACATCTACAACCAAACCGCAAAGGAATACATATACGAAGTAAGTCCCACGCGTCTGGTTATCGTAAAAAAAGACGTCGTAAACAAACAATCCGTTGTGCTTTCACTTTTATTCAAAGACGTGACGAGTTTCGGCATTATGGACGATATGTATCACGACAAAGTAGAAGGTGAGGACGTCATTTGTTGCAATAGCCAAGTGGACGTCATCGATTATAGTAAGACGTTCGATATCTTGTTTTGCAATAAAGCATACGATATGGGCGTATATCAAATCGTGTTTATGCCGGAGGATACAGGCATAAGCCAAAAGGTGCTTTTTGCACCAGACGAATATATGGTTGCCCTCATAAACGAACATATCAAGAGCGCAAAAGCAAAAACGGAAGAAAAGCAAAATTGAGAAATACAACGCAAATATGCGTTTAGATAACAGAAAATGGAAAAATTGATTTATCTTGACAACGCCGCGACGACGAGAATATATCCCGAAACAGCGTCTATGATTATGAAAGAGAGCATAGACGATTTTTTCAATCCGTCCGCGCTTTACAAACCGTCGGTTAGACTGTCTGTCAAAATCAAAAACGCAAGAGATAGCATAAAAAGTGCGCTTCACGCACCCGACGGAGAATTGTATTTTACATCGGGCGGAACGGAGTCGGACAATACCGCGCTTTTTTGCACGAGAAAGGCAAAGGGAAGCAGGGTTATCGTCGGTCTCGGCGAGCACGACGCCATTATTAACGGTGCAAACCAACTTTCCGCGCAAGGTTACGATGTCGTATTTGCTCCTATAAAAACGGACGGTTCAATCGACGTTGACGAATTTAAAAAATTACTCAATGAAAACGTGTCGCTTGTGTCGATTATGCACGTAAGCAACGAAACGGGCGCAATCAACGATATAGCAAGGCTCGTAAAAATCACCAAAAAGGTTGCTCCCAATGCCATTTTCCACAGTGACGGCGTGCAAGCGTTTGGAAAAATAAAGGTGAATTTGCGCGCGCTTGACGTCGATTTGTATTCGATATCATCGCACAAAATTCACGGACCGAAGGGTATAGGCGGTTTATTCGTCAAAAAAGGCACGTCTATAAAACCGCTTTTGTACGGCGGAGGGCAAGAAAAAGGTTTCCGCTCCGGCACGGAAAACGCACCTAATATTTTGGGATTTGCCGACGCAACAGAACGCTCGATATCGTCTTTTGCGGACGATATCGCAAGAAAAACCAATTTCAAGCAAGCGTTGCTTGAAAAATTGCAATCTCAAATCGACGATATCGCAGTCATTTCTCCGAGCGAGAACTGCGCTCCCAATATTCTTACGGTTGCGTTCAAAGACGTGCGCGGTGAAGTGCTTTTGCACGATATCGAGGACAAGGGAATTTTGGTCGGCATAGGCTCGGCGTGTTCGTCTCATCACGAGAGCAGATTCAAGTCATTGCTCGGGCTTGACGACAGACATAAAGACGGCATTATCCGTTTCAGCACTTCGTACGAAAACGATATCGAGGACGTGGATTATATTGTGTCAACAATCAAATCAAGCCTCGAAAAACTCACTAATTACACAAGAATATAAAGGTTGATTATGGACAAAGTTGTAATAATCCGCTACGGCGAAATCTTTTTGAAAGGCAAAAATCGCGACTATTTCGAGAGTCTGCTCATAAAAAACATCAAGCACGCACTTTACGGAATTCAGTGCTATTTTACCCGCTCGCAAGGCAGATATTTCGTTGAAAACTACGATTTGGACGACGAGAACGAGATTGTAGACAGACTCAAAAAAGTGTTTGGCATCTATTCGCTCTCCGTTGCCTACAAGGTGGAAACCAAAGCGGAACAAGGCTTTTGCGATATCAAAGCGTGCCTCAAAGACGTTGCGGTGAGAGCAGAGGAAGAGTGCGTACTCAAAAACGCCAAATTCCGCGTAACCGTAAAACGCGCCGACAAGCGCATCCCCAAGCCGTCCTACGAAATCGCAGCGGAACTCGGCGGTGTGGTGCTTGCCAATACTCACTTCAAAGTGGATTTGACTGCTTTTGACTACGATTTTATGGTGGATATAAGAGAAAACGGTTATTCTTTTGTGTTCAGCGGCGTCATAAGCGGAGCGGGCGGACTTCCGGTCGGTTGTTCGAGCAAAGGCCTTATGTTGCTTTCGGGCGGGATCGATTCCCCCGTTGCGGCTTATATGATGGCAAAAAGAGGTATGAAACTTTGCGCAATCCATTTTTGCTCACCGCCGTATACCTCGGAAAGAGCCAAAGAAAAGGTTGTTGAACTTCGCAATATCGTCAGCAAATACGCAACGGATATCAAACTCTATATCGTGCCGTTTACCGAAATTCAAATGGAAATACACAGAGTTTGCCCTGCGGAATTTATGATTACTATTATGCGTAGATTTATGATGCGCATTGCAACCATAGTTGCCGAAGGCACCGAGTGCAAGGCAATAATCACGGGTGAAAGCCTCGGACAAGTCGCTTCACAAACGGTTGAAAGCATGACGTCAACCGAAGATTGTGCAGGGCTTCCTATTTTCCGTCCGCTCATTGCGTTCGACAAAGAAGAAACGATGGCTCTTGCAAGAAAAATCGGCACGTACGAGACGTCTATCGAGCCGTTTGAAGACTGTTGCACGATATTCTTGCCCAAAAATCCTGCGATTCACCCAAAACTCGATAGAGTAAGAGAAGCGGAAAAGGCAATGGATATCGACGCGCTCGTCAAAAAAGCAGTTGACGGTATAGAAATAGTCTAATCTTTACGATTGGTCGTCAGGATTGTCAAACTCTTCGTTTTGTTTATCGTCAAAGTCGTCAAAATCTTCCTCTCGTTGATTTTCGTCGTGATTATCTAAATTATCGTTGTTATCGATATTATCAAAATCGCTATCGAACAGGTCGTCAACGTAAACCATTTTCGTTGACGACTTTTTTATATCCGAATTAAAAGAACTCTCACACTCAATAGTGTATTTTACGACATCGAAGAACGCAAGTGGGTTGTCGTATATTATCTTTTGCTCACCGTTGCCTTGCACAATGCAAACGAGATTTTTCCCGTAACAGTCTTCTCGGTATATATTATAGGTGTAGATATCTTGCGTATCAAAGGTTATTTGCACTCTGTTTGCATTGGCACAAAGCGTAAAATCAAAATCTTCCACCTCGTCAAAACATCGTGATGTTTCAATGTTTACACCGATGGGAAAAATCTCGGTTTTTCTATATTCTATCGGGGTATTTTGACTTGATAGCATAACTTGTTTGTATTTTTTGGTTGCGTACGTATCAATATCTTTCCACTCGACTTCGTTGCAATAGGTCAATGATTTCGGTTGCGATTGATAGTCGTTTATACTCTGCCATATCTTTTTGTTGTTCATCGCGGGATATCCGCCTCCGCGCTCGCTCATCCCATTGTCCGAACCATGCCAAACGCAAACGGTGTAATTATCGTTGTATCCGACACACCAAGCGTCGCTATTCTTGCCGTCCGCGCGCTCGACAGTACCAGTTTTTGCGGCAACATCAAAGGGAAGTGCGCAAAGCGTGCGCGCCGTGCCGTCTTTTACGGTATCGGAAAGCGCGCTCGTTATAATGCTTGCGGTAGACGATTTCACGACGGAGCGAGATGGCGTTTGACTACTTATATATATTTTGTTGCCGTCGATTGCGACGTATTTTACGAAAGAATTTTCCTTATATATCCCGTTATTTGCAAGTGTAGTGTATGCCGAGCAAATTTCGGTAGGGGACACACCGTTTGCCGTTGCACCGAGTGCAAGAGCATAATTTTGGTCAAAGTATTCTAAATTTACTCCAAAATTGGAAATGTATTGTGCACTTTGTGGCAATCCTACATAACTTAACGTCTTTACGGCAATGCTGTTCATTGATTTTTTTATTGCGTCTCTTATTGTTGTTTCTCCGTAATATTTGTCGTTAAAGTTTGACGGGCGATAACCGCCAAAGTCTATTTTTTCGTCGACGACGGGAGTTGCAAGGGACACCAAATTCATATCGATTGCCGGAGCGTATACCGCAATCGGTTTCATAACCGAACCCACCTGTCGTTTTATATCGTAACCGAGGGAGGAATAGCACGCAACGACGGCATTTTGCACGTTATCCACCACGATTTGTACGCTTTGAACATCGTCACTCTCGAAAAATTGCGAATTATTAGCGTTTTCATACAAGCTTTTTTGCAAATTTACATCAAGATTGGTATAAATCTCGTATCCCGAATTGTTAAGTTGATATTTGGTTATACCGAGCATATTACACACTTCGTCGGTGGCTTTTTTGATATAGTAATCGCAGTATTTCTTTTGAGATTTGTTTGTTTTTCCCTCCGTTGACTTATCGAGCGGAGAATTTGAGGCAATTTCTTTGCTTTCTTGGGATATATAGCCCTCTTTTTGCATAACGGAAAGCACGAGATTGCGACGCGCCACGCAGTCTTCTTCCTTGGCAAAAGGTGAGTATTTACGGGGATTTTTCACGATGCCGGCAAGAGTCGCGCACTCTTGCAACGATAAATCGGATATTTCCTTGTCAAAATACAATCTTGACGCTTGTTTTACGCCGTACGCGCCGTTTCCGAAGTATATGACGCTCAAATACATTGCCAAAATCTCGTCTTTTGAATATTCTTTTTCGAGTTTACGCGCTATGGCAATTTCTTTAAGTTTTCTGTTTATTGTGCGTTCGTTGCTAAGATGCGTGTTTTTTACGAGTTGTTGAGTTATGGTTGACGCGCCTTCTTTGACGGAGCGGGACTTGATATTGCATATTATCGCACCTCCGATACGTATGGGGTCATAACCTTTGTGAGAGTAAAATCTCTTGTCTTCAAGCGCGATAAAAGCGTTTTTTAAGTCGTCGGGGATTTGCTCAGGAAGTACGTAATCATCGGTTAGATATTCGATTTTTTCGCCGTTTATATCATAAAAAACGGGTTTTGCGCTTGCAGTGGGCAGTAGACTTTTGTCGAGGCTAACTCCGTTTGCCCATATTGCGAAACCAGCTGCCGCAAACGACGTTAAGACGATCGGTAAAAGCATAAAAACGAGCAAAGTCGAAAAGATTATTTTTTTCTTTTTGGAGCGTTTTTGGTCTTTGTTCAAAAGATTTTTGATTGTTGGCTGTTTTTTCATCAAAATTATTATTGTTTTATGTGGCGTTTTTATGTATAATAGTTGTTTGAAGAACTAACGCGCAACGCGCGCACGCTATACGTGCGCATAGTCAAGGAAGAATTATGTTTTACAAAATCAACACTTACGGCTGTCAAATGAACGTCCACGAAAGCGAGAAAATCGCCGGAATACTTGAAGATATGGGATATTCCGATTGTCCGGAAGAGGGCAATCCCGACGTTATCGTATTCAATACTTGTTGTATTCGTGACACGGCTGAGAGAAGAGCACTCGGCAATATAGGCGTAACCAAAGCCGAGAAAAAACGCAATCCCAATCTTATTTTGGCGGTTGTAGGATGTATGCCTCAACAAGACGGCGTTGCAGACAGCCTAAAAGAGAGATATCCGTACGTTGATATCGTTCTCGGCACACGCAATATTGCCCAACTAAAAGACGAAATTCAAAAGGTGATTGCCTCTCGTAATCGCATAAAGAAGAGAAGCGACAAAAAATATCGTTGTTTTGATACCGAGCAACCAATAAACTACCTCGAGATAGACGAAAAAACGCCACAAACGAGGACAAGTTATCCAAATGCGTGGATAAATATTATCTATGGGTGCAACAACTTTTGCACTTATTGCATAGTGCCCTACGTGCGTGGAAGAGAAGTTTCGCGCGATATGAACAGCGTTCTCGATGAAGTGAAAAAATGCGTCGACGAGGGCTACAAAGAGATAACTTTGCTTGGTCAAAACGTCAATTCCTACGGCAACGACGTGGACGATCCCAACGTAAATTTTGCCAATTTGTTGAGAGAAATCGACAAAATCGAGGGCAAATTCCGCGTACGTTTCATGACGTCGCACCCAAAGGACCTCAACGACGATATTATCGACGCAATGGCTAATTCGAGCAAGATTTGCAACAATTTGCATCTTCCTATTCAAGCGGGCTCTGACAAAGTTCTTACCGATATGAACAGACGCTACGACAGCGCAAAATATCTCAAAACAATAGAGAAACTTCGCAAAGCGATGCCCGATATCGGCATAACCACCGATATTATGGTAGGTTTTCCAACGGAAACTGAAGACGACTTCCAAAAAACGCTCGAAATAGTGGAAAAAGTGCGCTATTCCAATGCTTTTACGTTTATATACTCACCGAGAAAAGGCACTCCCGCCGCGAAAATGGAGCAAATTCCGTACGCGGTGAAGCAAGAGCGCATTTCAAGACTTATAAAGCTTCAAAACAAGATAACCAAAGAGATATCCGATACGTACGTAGGCGGAGTTTTCGAGGTTCTATGCGAAGATATCGCGCCTAAATACGAAGGTATGGTGTGCGGAAGGACGGAAAGCGGAAGGCTCGTCACATTCGAAGGAACAAGCGAGGACATCGGCAAGTTCTTCAACGTCAAAATCTCGCAATCCAAGTCCGCTTCGCTTTTCGGACACAAGGAGGGTTAAGGTATGGAAATCGACCGCAACAAACTCACTCCTATGATGAAAAAGTATTTTCTCATCAAGGACAATTATCCCGATTGCTTGCTGTTTTTCAGACTCGGTGATTTTTATGAAATGTTTTTCGACGACGCCGTAACCGCTTCTCGTGTTCTCGACCTTACGCTTACGGGCAGAGACTGCGGTATGAGCGAGCGCGCGCCTATGTGCGGCGTGCCGTATCACGCAGTGGACAATTATATCCGCAAACTCATAGAAAACGGCTATCGCGTGGCCATTTGCGAGCAATTGAGCGATCCAGCTAACACCGCAAAAGGTGAACTTGTAGAAAGGGACGTCGTGCGCGTGGTATCAAGCGGTACAGTTATGGAAGAGGATATCCTCGACGAAAGGTCGTCGAACTATCTTTGCTCCGTTTTCACCAACTCAAACGCATTCGGCATAGCATGGACGGACATCTCGACGGGTGAATTTTGCGTTTATGAGTATGAGGGAGACAATTATCTCGACAAACTTTCCAATCTCTTGGGAAGCATATCCCCGAGCGAAATCATTTGCAACGAAGATTTTCTTGCCAAATATCCCAAAATCGCATTTTTCAAAGCAAGCGAAAAGAGGGCGCATTGCTATCACGAGTTTGCATACGGCATAAGCGTTGCGACGAAGAAAATTTTGACGACGTTCAACGTGCAATCGCTTTCCGTATTCGAAATCGACAATCACCCCTATGCGGTGAGTGCGACGGGCGGACTTTTGGAATACTTGGCGCAAACTCAAAAACGCTCGCTTGCGCAACTCAACAAAATCGTTTTCTTGCACGACAAATCTTTTATGATGCTTGACAATTCCACTCGCAGAAATTTGGAATTGACGCAACGTGCAAGAGACGGCAAGCGTCAAGGCTCGCTTTTGAGCGTACTCGACAAAACGTACACGGCAATGGGCGCACGCACTTTGAAGAGATGGATAGAACAACCTCTTCAAGACGGCAACGCCATAAACGCAAGACTAGACGCCGTGGAAGATCTTATCTCATCAAAAGCCGTTCGCGAAAGATTGGGCGCTTCGCTCGAACAAGCGCGCGATCTGGAACGCCTCAACGGTAGACTTGCTTACGGCAATTCCACGCCAAAAGATTTGCTCTCAATTAGCGACACTTTGGAAGTTCTGCCACAAATCAAACTCACACTCAAAGACACGTCCGCGAGTATGCTCAAAAAGATAAACGCCGATCTCAATCCGCTTAAATCCGTATGCGCGACCCTTCAAAGCGCACTCGACAGAGACGGAGTAAACAGTTATAAAAACGGCGGATATATCGCAAAAGGCTACGACGAAACTCTCGACCAAATGCGCGATATAAAGACTTCTGCTCGCGATTGGCTGTCCAATTTGGAAGCGAGAGAAAGGGAAGAAACGGGCATCCGCACACTCAAAGTGGGATATAACAAGGTTTTCGGATACTATATTGAAGTATCAAAATCATTCACGGATAAAGTGCCTTATCGCTACGAGCGCAAGCAAACGCTCGTCAACGGTGAAAGATACATCACGGCGGAGCTTAAAGAACTGGAAGAGAAAATTCTTTCCGCCGAAGCAAACGTGCAAATGCTCGAGGACAAGATTTTTACCGAACTTAAAACATTGTGCATAGAGAATTTTACGTCCCTTCAAGCCAATGCGAAAGCACTCAGCACGCTCGATTGTCTCTTGTCCTTTGCCAACGTATCGGTTGCAAACAGATACGTAAAACCTCTCATCGGCAAGAAGGTTAAGAACATTCATATTCAAGACGGCAGACACCCGGTCGTAGAAACGCTTCTCGACAAGGGGGCGTACGTGCCCAACGACACTCTTCTCGACGACGATGAAAACAGGACGATGATTATCACAGGTCCGAATATGGCGGGCAAGAGTACGTATATGCGCCAAGTTGCAATAATTACGCTTATGGCACATATCGGGTGCTTCGTTCCCGCAAAATCCGCGGAAATCTCCCTAACCGACCGCATTTTTACAAGAATCGGAGCAAGCGACGATTTGAGCGGTGGTCAAAGTACGTTTATGGTGGAAATGATAGAAGTTGCCACAATTCTCAACTACGCAACGTCCTCAAGTCTTCTCGTTCTCGACGAAATAGGCAGAGGAACGTCCACTTTCGACGGACTTTCTATTGCGTGGGCAGTGCTTGAATACATCACCAAAAACATAAAAGCAAAGACGCTTTTTGCGACGCACTTCCACGAACTTACCGAGCTTGAAGACCTCGAAGGCGTCAAAAATTACAGGGTGCTCGTATCGCAAGTGAACGACACGATAGTGTTCTTACATAAGATTGTGCGAGGCGGAGCATCACAAAGTTTCGGCATCGAAGTCGCGTCGCTTGCGGGTGTATCAAAACCCGTTATCGAGCACGCAAAAAACATTATGATGTCGCTCGAAGAGGACTCAAAAAACCGCGACACCAACGAAATGTTGCTCTCGTCCGCAAAGAAAAACGTGACGGCACAAGTCAGTTTCTTCGATAGCGGTGACAGCAAAATAGAAAAACAAATTCGCGATACGGATGTGAACAATCTCACGCCGCTACAAGCACTCACGATTTTGAGCGATCTCAAAAAACAACTTGAAGAATAAACCTTTCAATCTTTGATTGAGGAGAAGAATATGGGCAAAATAAATATTCTCGATTCAAACGTTTTCAATATGATATCGGCAGGAGAAGTGGTCGAAAGACCGTCGTCCGTTATTAAAGAACTCGTTGAAAACTCCATTGATGCGGGCGCAACTCGCGTCGACGTGTACGTGGAAGAGGGCGGACTTGACAAAATCCAAGTCAGCGACAACGGCGTAGGTATTGAAAAAGAAGACTTGCGCAGTGCGTTTTTACCACACGCCACGAGCAAACTTTGCAAAATCACAGACCTTGACAGTCTCTCGACGCTCGGTTTCAGAGGCGAAGCATTGGCAAGCATATCATCGGTGAGTAACGTAACCTTGATTACGGCAAGCAAAACGCAAAAAACCTCGTCGAAAATTTCGTTGAGCGGGGGAACGGTGACTTTCGAGGGGGAAAGCAATAGGGCAGAAGGCACTCTTATAAGCGTTGAAAACTTGTTTTTCAATACGCCTGCACGTCTAAAATTTCTCAAAAAAGCGTCAAGCGAATTGCATTATATCCAAGACACGATAAAGGCACTGATACTTGCCAATCCGCATATTTCAATCACGCTATCCAACGAAGAGGGCGTGATTTTATCCAATGACGGAGGCAGTCTGCAAGACGCAATCTACTCGGTGTACGGTGCAAAAGTCGCGGACAATTTGCTTTCTATCGTCGACAACGAAAGAGGGAATATCCGCGTGAGCGGTTTCACGTCAAAGGTTGATTACACCAAGCCGAACCGCACCTATCAATCCGTTATAGTCAACGGAAGAGCGGTGCAAGACGCCACTATACAAACCGCAGTCGAGCGTGCGTATTCAAAATATCTTATGAAGCGCACGTATCCTATGTTTATCGTGGACGTTTTGATGCCGTTTGAGGACGTGGACGTCAACGTTCACCCGTCCAAAACGGAAGTGCGCTTTAGGGACAAAAACGCAGTATTCAGTGCGGTTTATCACGCAATCGAAGATACGATAGATCAAAGTATGAGCAACGTAGCGTTTGGTTTCGATATCGAGAAAAACGGCAGTGAATTGAGCCAAAACAATCGCATTTTGCCTCAAAATCCGCCTATTTTGACCGATTTTGAAGAAAAGCCGAGCCAAGAATACGTGCAAACACACATTGATACGAGCAAACTTTTCAGCGGTAAAACCCAACCCAAAAACTACGTCGGCATAGATTTGTACGACACAAAGCCGATTGCAAAAACTACGCTTTCTGACGGCGGTATCAACTATTACGACAATAATTTTACGAATAGTTGTAATATAAAAAATCCAAATGCTTGCGATACGCAAAACGTCGATAAGCATTCTCAAAAAGTCAATAATTTAGAATACAATATCGATAATAACGACGATACGGCAATATTTGACGGCAAAATTGTAGGGCAAATTTTCGATACGTACATCATTTGCGAGCGCGGTGATTTGGTGTATATAATAGATCAACACGCAGCGCACGAGCGCATTTTATACGATAATATCCTCAAAAAATTCAACGTCGAATACGCGCAACCGCTTTTGATACCGTACAAACTCTCATTGACGGGCGAAGAGGAAGAATATCTCGACAAAATCGTCCCCAATCTTATAAAACTTGGCTTCGATATAGAGCAAAACGGCGCAACTTATTTGATTAAAGCCGTTCCGGAGCCCGTATCCAAAATCAATTTCGGCAAATTCTTCTCGGATTTGTTTGCAAATATGCTAAATGAGAACCAACTTTCACTCGAAAACTTGCTCAAAGACAAACTTTGTCAACAAGCGTGTAAGGCGGCAATAAAAGGCGGTGAATCACTCTCACGCGCTCAAATCGAGCGTGTTATCAAAAATTACGTTGACGAAAACGGCAATTTGCCTACAAAATGTCCCCACGGTCGTCCCGCAGTCATCGCTATTAGCGCACGCGATATCGAAAAGATGTTCAAACGCATCGTATAATTATATAT
>URUQ01000012.1 GCA_900551145.1 uncultured Eubacteriales bacterium | reverse complement strand
TGCTACGCAACAACACATCACAGTCGGACGGTACTTATCGTCAAGTTCGGCGCTCAACGGCTCGTCGCCTTGCGACTCGAAGTTCCGTCTTTGAAGAGGCACATTCCGTTAATAAGTGCGCCTTGAATGGCAAATTGCGTGTATAAGTAGGCAACGAATGAGTGAACGTTGTTTTGTCCGCTCGGTACGCTCGCGGACGGCGGTTTTTTATGCCGTCTTCGCAATGGCGTGGAATATTCCGCTTAACATTATCGACAAAAATAGTATTGCTTTTACATAATCGGACGTTTGTTGCGGGCGTTCGTTTTTTATTATGAGAGTATGAGAAAAATTGTTGTTACTTCCGGCAAGGGCGGGGTGGGCAAGACCACCGTCACCGCTACGCTAGGACGAAAACTTGCTTTGCACGGGTATAGAGTGGTACTCGTTGACGGAGACGTGGGACTCAACAATCTCGACGTCGTGACGGGAATCGAGCGAAGAGTCGTCTACGACATCGGGGACGTGTTGACGGGACGTTGCAGAGCGTTTCAAGCACTTGTAGACGACACAGAAAGCCCGATGAAAATACTTCCGTCGTCCAAGGATAGCGCATTGCTCACGGCGCAGGCGTTTAGAGGCGTAGTGGACGGATTTTGCGATTTTGATTTCGTCATCGTGGATTGTCCCGCGGGGATTGAACAAGGTTTTCATCGTGCGGTGTCTGCTTGCGACGAGGCAATAGTGGTCACGACGCCGTCGGCTTCGGCAATAAGAGACGCGGACAAGGTGATACGGCTTCTTGCAAGTTATCGGCTCAAAGACGTGTCGCTTGTGGTCAACAGAGTACGCCCCGATATGGTGGCAAGAGGTGAGATGTTGGGTGCAAGCGAGATAGGCTCGCTTCTTCACGTTGCGCCGATAGGCGTTGTGCCCGAGGACGATATGATTACGCTTTATCAGCAACTCGGTGCGGTGCCGTCGCGGGCAATATCCGAGAGGGCGTTCGAGGCACTTGCCAAGAACGTTGCCGATTGTAGCAAAGCATACGTTGACGTATCTATGAGAAGGCGATTTAGGAGATTTAGATGAGAGTTGACAGAACGATTGCAAACCGAATGCGAGAGATGCTTACGCAAGATTGCGTTGGCGTAAAGGAAGGTTTTTTGTGTGCGTTCAAAGGCGACATAAACAATCTTTTGCGTGATTATTTTGAGACGGAAGGTGAGGCGCAAGTCAAAATCACGCAAAGCGAAGACGGCAAATATTGCGTGACTATCGGTACAAAAGCGGTGCGGATAAAACAATTCGATACCACTAAGGATATAAAGCGTTTTTGAGCGTTCTATTTTGCGCCCCAAAGGCATAGAGTATATGCGAGGTGACAAAATGGAATTTGACGAAACCAAAAAACTCGAAGTAGAAGTGACTCAAAATCAATTTGTGGAAACACGTACGCGCAGTAAAAAACGCAATCCGTTCAAGGGTGCGCTCGACGCTTTCGACGTCGCGATTATCCCCGTTGCAATAGGAGTTTTCGTGTCGTTGGGATTTTTGTTTGCCAACATATTCAAGGCAACTTCAATTGTGGATACGCTGTCCGATATATCGAGCATAATTCCGATTATTTAACACAATCGATAGTTTATCTGTATGAAAATCAAGGTTAATCCTTTGTTTTTTGCGTTATCGCTTGCGCTTGTCGCATTCGGTCACGCCCTTGATTTCGTATGGACGATGCTTGCACTTATCCTTCACGAAACTGCGCACGCTCTCGTTGCGAGGTTGCGCGGTTTCGTCGTGAAAAAACTCGTGTTGTTGCCTTACGGCGCAATGATGAGTACGGGGGAGAGTTTTGACAAAACGTCGAGCGTGCTTATAGGCCTTGCGGGTCCGTTGTGCAATCTAATCGTTGCACTAATTTTGCTCGGAGTGTGGTGGTTGTTTCCCGCCGTGTATCCGTATACGCAAAACTTCTTGTATTGCAATCTGTCTTTGGGGCTTTTCAACCTATTGCCCGTATATCCGCTTGACGGCTCGAGGGTGGTGCTCGGCGTGTGCAAAAACAAATTGCGCGCGCTCAAAGGTTTGCAAATTGCGGGCGTGGTTCTATCCGTTGCGCTGTTGGGACTTTTTATAGGTTCGTTCTTTTTCGGGCTCAATTTCAGTTACGGCATAATGGCAGTGTTTCTCTTTTACGGCGCGACGTTCGGCACAAAAGAGGAAACGTATATAAGCGTGCTTGACGGCGCAAGCAAAAACTATTCGCTCGGCGTGGTCAAAAAGAGAGTGGAGATATCCCAAAGCACGCCTATCGTGAGACTTTATCATCACATAAGTTCCACCACTCACACAACATTCGATATAGTGGACGAAAAGGGCGTCGTTTTGCGCGTTTTGGACGAGGAAACGCTCAAAACCATAGCCTTGAAGAACAAACTTTCAACCCCTGTGGGAAAAGCGATTTAAAAAACGATATGAGCAGTTTTGAAAAATCATTAATTTTCGATTAGTCGGAAAAATCAAAAAATTGAAATCGAAAAAGCGTTGATATTTGAGCGGTTTTTAGCATTTACGAATAATTTTTAATGTATTTTTGCAACGTTTATTATAATTTTTTGCAAATATTGCCGAGCATACGTCGGTGAGGCGGTTGCCTTTGCGTGCTTTGGTTGACATTCGTCGGTTTTTAGTATACACTTACGATAAGACATTTTTGCAAAGTCTTATAGACTTTGAGAGGTTTTGTATGAAATTTATCGGCATCGACATCGGCGGAATGACTATCAAGGGCGGTATCGTCGATGAAAACGGCATCATTTCCACAAGAAAAACTATCGTTACGTCCCCCGGCAAAGAAGACGTACTTATCGTCAAAGATATTGCCAATCTCATTGAAGATCTCGTTGTTGCAAGCGGGCTTCAAAAGAGCGACTTCGTGGGTGTAGGTCTCGGTTGTCCGGGCTCTGTATACGACGAGAAAGGCATAGTGAGATACTCTTGCAATATCAACTTCCGCAACACGCCTATGGCAAAAATGCTTGCGGATATGACGGGTATAAAGAACGTGAAGCTCAGCAACGATGCCAACTGCGCCGCACTTGCCGAGACTATGTTCGGAGCGGGCAAAGGCGCAAAAAATTCCGTTATGGTTACGCTCGGTACGGGCGTTGGCACGGGTATCGTGGTTGACGGCAAATTGCTTACGGGCAACCGCTCTGCGGGCGCGGAAGGCGGACATATCCAAATCAATCTCGGAGGCGTCACTTGCGGTTGCGGAAAGAAAGGTTGTTACGAGGCGTACGCGTCTGCAACGGCACTTATGAACCAAATTCAATCCGCTTGCGAAAAGCACCCCGAAAGTCTTTTGGCGCACGAGGTGGAAGAGAACGGTATCAGCGGGAAAGTGGTGTTTGACTGCGCAAAACAAGACGATAAAGTGTCGATTGCGGTGATAAAGAGATATATCAAGTATGTTGGTGTAGGGCTCGTGAACTTTGCAAACATCTTCTTCCCCGAAGTGATTATCATCGGCGGAGGCATTTCCAATCAAGGAGACAACATCATCAAACCGCTTCAAAGATACGTATCGAGAAACGTGTACGGTGCGGTGTATAGCCCCAAAATCAAGGTGGTTGCGGCAACGCTTCGCAACGACGCGGGAATAATCGGCGCGGCTGCGCTTTGTATGTGAAATATGGCAGATTATAAGGAAAAATTCGAGAGTATATTGCTCGACGTGGAAAAGCCCGCAAGGTACGCGGGCGGAGAGTGGAACACCCCCGATATGACGGATAGAGCAAACGGGGACGTGGTTTTTTGTTTTCCCGAACTTTACGAGATAGGAATGAGCAATCTCGGCGTTGCGATACTTTACGATATCATCAACAAGACGCCGGGGTACGTGTCGGAAAGATGCTACGCACCCGCACCCGACCTCGCGCAAAAACTCAGAGAAAACGATATTCCGCTTTTGTCGCTCGAAACGAGAAAACCGCTCAAAGACTTTGACGTGGTGGCGATGTCGGTCGGTTTCGAGCTTTTGTATACCAACGTCCTTTATATGCTCGACCTTGCAAGAATACCTTTCCGTGCAAAGGACAGAGACGACTCCTATCCGTTCTTGATTGCGGGCGGTCCTTGCTCCGTCAATCCCGAACCGTTTGCGGACTTTTTTGACGTGATAATAATAGGTGAGGGTGAAGAGTCGGACATCGCAATCGTAAAAGTGCTTTGCGAGGGCAAAAGACAAGGATTGAGCAAAGCGGAGATTTTGCAAAAAATCAAGGGTATGGAAGGCGCATACGTGCCGTCGCTTCACAAAGACGGTGAAAAAGTGGTGAAAGCGGTGGTTCAAGACTTTGAAAACTGCTCTTATCCCACCAAACCGCTCGTTTCCAACATCGAGGCAGTGCACGACAGAGCCACGCTCGAACTTTATAGAGGTTGCGCAAGCGGTTGCAGATTTTGCCAAGCGGGATTTTGGTATCGTCCTATAAGAGAAAGAAGCGCAAAGAAGTGCGCCGAGCTTGCAAAAGAGATTATCGACAACACGGGATACGCAGAGATTTCGCTTTGCTCTCTGTCGACGAGCGACTATACGGGGCTCGAAGAGCTTGAAAGCGAACTCGGAGAGTATTGCAAACAAAGACGTATCAATCTGTCTTTGCCGAGCTTGCGTATAAGCAG
The DNA here is from genome assembly GCA_900551145.1 of uncultured Eubacteriales bacterium. Taxonomy (GTDB): domain Bacteria; phylum Bacillota; class Clostridia; order Christensenellales; family CAG-917; genus CAG-475. The sequence goes on along the minus strand of URUQ01000012.1, from coordinate 12,673 downwards.
TTTTAAGCCCGATATGGCACTAAATTCGCGCAAAAGTTCGCTCACGTTTGCGCCCGAAGCGGGTACGCAAAGGCTACGCAACGTCATAAATAAGAACGTCAGCGAAGAAGAAATCGAAAAAATCGCAGTCGCGTTCGAGGCGGGCTACGATAGTATAAAACTTTATTTTATGATGGGGCTTCCCACCGAGACGGACGAAGATATTGCGGGCATTGCCGAGATTTGTAGAAAACTCAAATCTATGTACTGGCAAAAGCGCAGTAAACGCGGGCTAAATATATCCGTCAGTTGTGCGGTGTTTATCCCGAAGCCCGGAACGCCCTTCCAATGGGAAGCACAAATCTCTTACGACGAGATGGTGCGCCGTCAAAACTATTTGAGAGGACTTTTGCGTGAAATTAAAGGCGTGACGTTCTCGTGGCACGGCGCGGAAACCTCCGTGCTCGAAGCCGCTCTTGCAAGAGGCGACAAAAAGTTGTCCTACGTCATCGAGCGCGCCTACGAACTCGGCGCAAAATTCGACGGTTGGTCGGAGCACTTTAAGTGGGACGTATGGCAAAAGGCGTTTGACGATTGCAATCTCAAAATGGAAGATTACTACGGAGCAATCGATATAGACAAACCGCTTCCGTGGGACTTTATAGATTCTGGAGTATCCAAAAAATATTTCCTCAAACAACGTGAACTTGCGTATCAGGCGGTGACCACCAAGAGTTGTCGCGAGGGGTGCAACGGTTGCGGTGCAAATAGATTGGGTAGGTGCACGATATGTTAGTCCTCAAATATCAAAAACAAGGCAGTGCGTGCTTTATATCCCATATAGATTTGCTCCGTCACGTCGATAGGATTATTCGTCGCGCGCATATAGAAGTCAAGTTTTCGCAAGGCTTCAATCCGCACCCGTTGTTGTTTTTCTCGCCGCCGCTTTCGCTTGGTACGGCGTCTGTTGCGGAATATTTGTCAATAGACAGCGATATGGACAAGGACGTTGCGTTTGAGCGTTACAATGCGTCCGTGCCCGATGGCTTGAAGGCAAGCAAAATTTTCGTATGTTCCAAAAATCCCAACTTGCAAGCGAAAGTGACGTGTGCGGACTTCGTGTTTCCCACGGCGTATAGGAATATAGACTTGTCAAACGGTTTTATCATTCAATACAAAAAGAAAGGCGAAATCGTCAAAGAGGATGTCGAAGACAAGATTTTTGCCGTATTTGAAAAGGACGGCAAACTTGCGATGAGGCTTGCAAGCGGTGCTTGCAACTTGCGTCCCGACAGAATTCTCGACAAACTCGGTGAAATAGTAGGCGAAAAAATAGATCCGAGAGGGGTGGTGAAAATCGCCCAATACGTTGACGTTGACGGCAAGATCGTGGACGTCGACGAGTTTTTGCAAACGGTATAAGTTTGTGTTTTTCTCAAAAAACTCCGTTATCCGATATTAAATTTTAGGATATATAAATGAAACAACTGGTATTGGACTACACGCCTTTCTGCACGCGCGCCGCGTTGGTGGAGGACGGAGAAATGATTGATTTTTCCGTCGAGCGAGCAAGTGTAAGAGGTATTGTGGGCAACATCTACAAAGGCAAGGTCGAAAACGTATTAGGAGGTATGCAGGCAGCCTTTGTAAACATCGGACAGGAACGCAACGGATTTTTGTATATGGGGGACACGCTTGTAGACAGCAGGTGCCTCAATAGCAAAATGCCCCCCAAGCGTTTCAACGTATCGGCGGGCGACGTGATTATGTGTCAAGTCGTCAAGGACTCGTTTGGACAAAAGGGCGCAAGGCTGACAATGGATATAACATTGCCGGGATATTACGTCATTTTGTTGCCTCTTTCGGTATTCTTCGGAGTGTCGAGGAAAATCGAAAATCCCGAGCGTCGCACCCATCTCGAAGACTTCGTGAGGTCGGTATGTCCCGAGGGTATGGGGTGCATTATCCGTTCCGCCGCCAAAAAAGCGTCGGATAAGGATATCACGGAAGAAATAGAGAGGCTTATATTGCTTTGGCATAAGGTGCAAGAGGACTATAAGAGAACGCCTGAAAAGGAAGTCGTTTTCGAGGACGCAAGCTTGTTTGAAAGAGCGCTTCGCGAGACGTTCAGCGAGGATGTGGACAAAGTCATAGTAAACGACGAACGTATTGCAAAAATACTCGAAGGCAAAGTCGGCGAGGCAAAGTGCGAGGTGTACGACGGAGAGCGCAATATTATGCGTCACTTTGGCATCGATAAGCAAATCAACCACTTGTGCGACCAAAAGGTGAGTTTCGGCTCGGGTGCTTATATCGTCATCGACAAGGCGGAGGCGCTTACGGTTATTGACGTAAACACGGGCAAATTCGTGGGGACGAGCGATCTCGAAGACACCGTGTACAAGACCAATCTTGCCGCGACGGAGTGTATCGCAAGGCAACTTCGTATACGCAATATAAGCGGTATTGTGATTATCGACTTTATAGATATGCAGTCGCAAGAGCATAGAGACAGTGTTGTCGAGGCATTGCAAAATGCACTCAAAAAAGACAGAATGAAAACCTCTACCGTGGGTATGACCGCACTCGGTCTTGTGGAACTTACGAGAAAAAAGACGCGGCTTCCGCTTGACGATTTTATGTTGCAACCGTGCGACAATTGTGTGGGCGGATTCGTGACGAGCGACGCACAACTCGCGTTTATGCTCCGTGACGACCTCGTGGACTATATATTGGATAGCAAGAGCGACGTCATTTACGTGGGCGCGCACCCCAACGTCGTGGATATGATATTCGAGAGCAAAATTTTGCAAAATCGCATTAAAAACGGTTGGAAAGACAAGCATATATTCTTCTATGCTGACGATTGTTTGAGTAGAGAAAAGTGGACTATATCCGACAAACAACCGCAAGGGAAATCCGTTTATTCCCGAATACTCACCGACGAGTGCGAATTCGAGTGCGAAAAATAACCAATATGGGACGAAAAGGTCCCACGCATCGTGTCATAATATAGATACGTTGAAGCAATAAGAGGTTTTGCGAGTTGCCAAGACGCAATATATATGGTAGAATGCAAAAAAGAAGGTGCTTATGAAACAATGGCATATAAATAAAGACGGCGTGACGTTGGTGGAAAAAGCCGGTGTGCGCGAAGAGGGGCAAGTCAAGGTCAAGATATCCAAAGTGGCGGTATCTTCGGCGGACTTGTCGCATCTTGCAACGCGCGATAAGGACTCGGCAATCGTGCCGGGACACTCTGCCGTTGCCTATGTGTCCGAAGCGGACGAGGACAGCGGTCTCAAACTCGGCTCGCGCGTGGTTATCAGTCCGTATATCACTCAAAAAGAGCACGGAATCGACGTCGTAAAGACTATGGGCGTCGACATTGACGGTCTTTTGAGCGATTTCGTATGCTTGCCGTACGAGAACGTTTTTGCGCTTCCCGACGGCGTTAGCGACGAGGACGCGATGTTTGCCGAATATATCGCAATGGGCAACAATGTCTTTGAGGCTCTCGATTGCGAAAAGGGCGATTACGTCGTTATAGTCGGCGCAAGCACTTTGGGACTTATTATCTCGCAACTTGCGCTTTATTATCAAATCGTGCCTATCTTAATCGATATGGACGCGGAAAAACTCGCTTTGGCGCAAAAGTGGGGCGTTGCGTATACGCTCAACCCGACTTACGACAATTTGGAGCGCAGAGTGGAAGAGATTACGGGCGGTCGTATGAGCGAAGGCGCGATTTTCGCGGGGGAAAGCGTGGATATCAATTCCGCAATTCGTCTCGTCAAAAACGAGGGAGACGTAGTCATTGCGGGTTACGCAACTCGCGCAAAGCACGCCGTTGACGCGTATTCTATCCTCAAAAAGCAACTCAAACTCAAAGGCGTTTGCAACGGTGACGGTGAAATGTCGTCGGCAATCAACCTTATAGCAAACAAAGTCGTCAAAACCGACGGCATCATCAGTGCGGACGCCAACTTCGGTGAAGTTCCGCAAGTCGTCGAAAATTGCGTGAAATATCCTTATCAATACAGCAAGATATTGATTAACAACGATTGATTGCGCACATACTTAGGAAAAATGGGGAAAATTAAAGATATACTCAAACAAGAGAACGTATCCAAAACGTTTTGCTCCAAGGCGTTTGTTTGGTGTTGGCTCACTATCGTGTTTGTGTGTTGGGTTACGGGAGGATGGATTGCCGGATTTATAATGGCGGCGGTCGCGGCGTGCGTTATTCTTTGCCTTTGCAAAGACACTATGCCCGTGATTGCTATTTTGTGGACTTTTCTCTTTATGCTCGGCAAAAACCGACACGATTTGCAAGGTATGGCGTGGCTTATCTCGTTCGTTGCGCTTATACCTATCGGCGCAATTGTAAACATTGTAAGATTTCGTCCGTCATTCAAGTTTTTAAATTACAGAACTATAACCGTAACCACGCTCGCAACTATCGTTTTTTGTGTTGCCAATATGATTTCGGGCATCGCAAGGGCGGAAAGGTATCAAAACTTTGCCGATCACGGCGTGGTTGCCACTATCGTGGGGCTTCTTTGCGTGGTGCTTGCGCTCGGATACGTGTTCTTCAACGCCACCACTTCGGGAGGTGAGGACGGCAAAAGAATTATCGATTACATTCTTCACCTTATGTTTGCAACGAGCGTGCTTATAATGCTTCAACTTATCGTCTATTATGCGAGAACAGGCGGTGGATTTGACGCAATCATTGACGGATTTAAGCACAAGAGCGTAGACCTCGGTTGGGGCGGAGCAAACAATTACAGCATTATTCTTGCAATGATGATGCCGGCAACGCTCTATTACGCCGTTAAGTACGGCAAGTTCTCACCGCTTTATTTGTTGTATGCTCTCGTTCAATACTTCTTCGTGTTTATGTCATCGTCGCGCGGTGCGATTTTGTTCGGCGCAATCGGACTTATCGCGGGCGTGGGACTTTGCGTGTATAAGGGCAAATACCGCGGTCGCGCCATTATCACGGTGTGCTTGGCGATAGTCGTCGGCATATTGTTGTTTATGGCGTACGCCGACAAAATCCACGACGTTATGGGCGGAATTATGAGCAGAGCGCTTGACGGTAGCGGACGAGATGTTCTCTACGAGGACGCAATCAAAAACTTCAAGAATAATCCGATTTTCGGCACGGGCTTCGATTATAGTATGGGCGCGCACGTGGGCAGACCCAGCGACGGATACACGCCGTATTGGTATCATTCCACCTTCTTCCAAGCACTCGGCGCAACGGGTATCGTGGGTTTTATCGCGTGGCTTTTCCTCGAATGGTCAAGAGTGAGAGCGTTCTTTACGAGCCGTAGCACCGAAAAGTGGTTTATGCTCATCGGCTTTGCAATCTTTTTTGCGTACGGACTCATTGACGTGTTCTACTACACGCCCAACGGACTTATCTTCTTGTTTATCTTTACGCTTGCGGCGGAAAAGAGCGTCGAACCCGAGAAATTGCGCCCCGCGTTGTTTGAACTTATCGACGCAAAAGCGTTTGAAAAGCGCGTGGGTGAGTATAAAAGAGAGAGCGTAGAAAACGATACGGAAGACGCTGAATAATAAAAACGAAAAATTTGTGCGATATAAATATATCTTTTTGACGATATCGTATCGCATCGAAAAAGAAATCGTCAACCAACGAATAATATTAAAAATCCGAGCAAAACGCTCGGATTTTTAGTTTCAACTATCGTGTCGATTTATAACTATCGTGTTATTTATGCGATATTGTCTTTGATGAATTGCAAGACGAAGTTTGCCGTAAGTGTGCGTTGGTCGTCCTTTTGCAACGTCGTCGTTGCGGTTACGTCGCTCGTAAACGTCGACAAAAGTTGCAAAACGGCGGGCAAGTCGGTGGTTTCGTTTATCTCGGCAAAAGCGGTGTGGTTGCCGTTTTCAATAGTCTTGTACACGCAGTTTTGTGGCATTCTCGATTTTGACGCGTCCATTTGTGCTTGCGTGCATACGGCGTCTTTCTCGCCCGAGATATAAAGCGTGGGCAAGGAGGACGAGGCAAGAGTGTAGTCCTCGTATACGTCAAGGCCGTCTTTGTCTTTGACGGGGTTGCCGTCTTTGTCAAAAACTTGATAATGGCCGACGGTTATAGGAGAGAAAAATATTGCGCCGAGTTCTTTGCGCTCGGTTTCCGACATTCTGCGCAACGCTGCGTCCGCGCCTTGGTTGGAGTGCCCGCCGATGAAAAATTGCACGCTCGGATATTGCTCAAACGCAAGTTCTTTTTCCTCAAAATATGTGTAGGGCATATCGTTTTGCGTTTTGGGGATATAGGTGAGATAGCCTTCTTCCGCAAGTCGATAACCGAGGTAGGAATACTTGTCGGGAGAGATATACGTGCCGACGTAAAAGAGCAAGCCGTATTTTATATCTTTGCCTACGGGCTCGAATATAAGGGCGTTTTCGTCGTCGATTATATTGACGGAATATTTGGTCTTGGTATCGTCTTTATCGTTGCACGCAACGAAACTCGCCAAACTTGCGAGCATAAGAACGATTGCGATAATGACGATGAACGCTTTTTTCTTCATAACATACCTTGTATATTTATCAATACCAATTATAGCACGGATATACGGATATTTCCATAGCAATTTTGCAAAGTTGTGCTATAATTGAGTTATGAAACGCAAAAACGGACAATTTTTGGGCGAAAACGTGCATTTCGGCACGTCGGACAAGAAGTCGCAAGACGAAAAAGGTCTTGCGGAACTTCTCAAAGAACACGACGAGAGAGGTATCGTGCCTTTTCATATGCCCGGCCATAAGAGAAGCGCGTACGATTTTCTGTTCGGTGCGCAAAAGATAGACATCACCGAGATTGACGGCTTTGACAACCTTCACGACGCTTCGGGGATTATTCTCGACGCAGAAAAGAGGGCAAGCAAACTGTACGGCACGATATGCTCGCGCTTTTTGGTGGGCGGCAGTACTGCGGGCGTTTTGGCATCTATTAGGGCATTGACCAAAGAGGGCGATAAGGTGCTGGTGGCACGCAATTGCCACAAGTCCGTGTACAACGCGGTAGAACTATGCAGGCTCGTGCCCGTGTATGTAGAGCCTGCGTATTTTGAAGAATACGGCTTTTACGGTTCGGTATCGCCCGAAAACGTGAAAGAGGCGTTTGAAAAAGACGAGGATATAAAACTCGTAGTTATTACGAGCCCCACTTACGAGGGAATAATAAGCGATATAAAGAGTATTGCGGATATATGTCACGAGAGGGGTGCGTTGCTTTTTGTGGACGAGGCGCACGGAGCACATCTCGGGCTTCACAAAGGTTTTGAAACGAGCGCAAGACAACTCGGCGCGGACGTCGTGGTGAACAGTTTGCATAAGACGCTACCGTCGCTTACGCAAACGGCGATACTTCACGTTTGTACTAAAGAAGTCGATATAAAGCGTATAGACAAAAATCTTGCCGTGTTCCAATCCTCGTCGCCGTCCTACGTACTTATGGCGTCTATCGACGGTTGCGTGAGGTTCTTGCAAAACTACGCAAGCGAGGCTATGGGGGAGTGGAGCAAAAACTTGGACGCGGTGAGAAAGTCTTTTTCACACCTCGTCAACGTCAAACTCTTTGACGGCAAAAAGGACGGAAGAGTGTTCGGCTACGACAAAAGCAAATTCGTCTTTTGCGTGGGCGGTTGCGCTTTTAGCGGAGTGGAGTTTAAGAAAAAACTGCGCGTCGATTTCGATATCGAGCTTGAAATGGCAAGCGTAAACTACGCAATCGCAATGAGCGGACTCGGAGACGATAAGGCGTCTTTCGCAAAACTTATAAAGGCGGTGTTCGATATAGACGCAAGCGCAAAAACGAGAGACGGATTGACGTACGTGAAATTGCCGAAACTACCGCAAAAGGTATTTGAACCATATCAAATTGATACTTTAAGTTGTGAATACGTCGATTTTGCACAAAGCGTAGGCAGAGTGTGCGCGGAAAACGCGTGGGCGTATCCGCCGGGATGTCCCGTAATAGTCAAGGGTGAAAGAGTGGAAGAGGACTTTGTGAAATACGCCACTTTGGCATACGAGAGCGGTGTGAACGTGACGAGCGAAAGTAGAGAATTCCCCGCAAAACTCGCGGTGATTCAAAACGGTGTCGATTTGCCTTGACAAAACAAAACGATGTTTTTATAATAGATATATCAAAAGTAAGGAGTCTTTACGATGAAAAGAATTACAACATTGAAAACTCGCGATTTGAACGAAAGCAAAAAGAACGGCGGTTGCGGTGAATGCCAAACTTCTTGCCAATCCGCTTGCAAAACTTCTTGCGGTGTTGCAAACCAAAAATGCGAAAAATCTGCAAAGTAAGATTTTATTAAACGATTATTTGCAAAACTCGCCTATGTTCTCATAGGCGTTTTTTGTGCAAAGGCGCAATAGATATGATACATTCTTTCAAACTCAACGGATACAACGTCGTGCTTGACACGGCAAGCGGAAGCGTGCATAGCGTGGACGACGTGGCGTACGATATCATCGGCATGTACCAAGGTGCAAGCAAGGACGAAATCGTAAAAGAGATAACCTCAAAATACGACGTCACCGAGCAAGACGTGCTCGATTGCATCGACGATATAGAGGAACTTAAAAAAGAGGGCAAACTCTTTTCGGAGGACACTTTCAAACCCGACGTGGATATTTTGGCAAAGCGCAACACCGTGCTCAAAGCAATGTGCTTGCACGTTGCGCACACTTGCAATCTCAACTGTGAATACTGTTTTGCATCCCAAGGCAAGTATCACGGAGAGAGAGCGTTGATGTCCTTTGAAGTTGGCAAGCGCGCCCTTGATTTTCTCGTTGAAAACAGCGGTACGAGACACAATCTCGAAGTGGACTTTTTCGGTGGTGAACCGCTTATGAACTGGCAAGTGGTCAAAGACCTCGTTGCATATGCGCGTTCCATTGAAAAAGAACATAATAAAAACTTCCGCTTTACGCTCACCACCAACGGCATGCTCGTTGACGACGACGTTATCGAGTTTGCCAACAAGGAGATGGACAACGTCGTGTTGAGCCTTGACGGAAGAAAGGAAATCAACGATCACTTCCGCAAGACAGCGGGCGGTGTGGGAAGCTTCGATATAATCGTGCCCAAGTTTCAAAAATTCGTAAAGGCGCGCGGTGGAAAAAACTATTATATGAGAGGCACTTTCACTCATCGCAATCCCGACTTTACCAATGATATCCAAACGATGCTCGATTTGGGCTTTGACGAACTAAGTATGGAGCCCGTGGTGTGTCCGCCCACCGACAAGTACGCTCTTGACGAAAACGACAAAAAGGTAATCTTCGGCGAATACGAAAAGCTTGCCGATATGATGATAAAGCGCAGAAAAGAGGGCAAACCGTTTACGTTCTATCACTATATGCTCAATCTCGAGGGCGGGCCTTGCATTTACAAGCGCATATCCGGTTGCGGCAGCGGTACGGAATACCTTGCGGTTACGCCGACGGGCGAACTTTATCCTTGCCACCAATTCGTGGGCAACAAGGAATATCTTATGGGTGATATTTGGAAGGGCGTTACAAACACCGCAATGCGTGATAAATTCAAGAGCTGCAACGCCTATTCGCGCAAAGAGTGCGACGATTGCTGGGCAAGGCTTTATTGCTCGGGCGGTTGCGCCGCCAACGCATACAACGCAACGGGTGATATCAACGGCGTTTATAAGTACGGCTGCGACCTCTTCAAAAAGCGCATCGAGTGCGCTATAATGCTCAAAGTGGACGAGCAAACGGGCGAAAACATAGAGGACTGATATGGCAAAGGACAAGGTTGAAAAGACCAACGCAATGCGACTTCTCGACGCAAAAAAGGCTGTGTATAAAGAGCATATTTTGCCAATCGTCGAAGCCGTGAGCGGTGAAGAGGCGGCGCGCCTTCTCGGCGTTGACGCAAAGTACGTTTATAAAACGCTCGTAACCGTGGGCAAGAGCCTCGAACACTATGTGTTCGTCGTGCCCGTCGCTTGTGAGCTCGACCTAAAAAAAGCCGCGCAAGTCGTGGGTGAAAAGAATATCGAAATGGTGCACTCCAAAGACTTGCTCCCGCTCACGGGATACGTGCACGGCGGCTGTTCCCCCGTGGGTATGAAAAAGTTTTTCAAAACGACGATAGACATAAGTGCGGAGGGTATTGACAAAATCTATTTTTCGGGCGGAAAAATCGGATATCAGATAGAAACAACGCTGTCCGAGCTCAAAAAGGCAATACCTTTCAAGCTTGCCGATATCACTGCCTTGGGCAATTGACGATTGACATATTCTGCGTTATCCCTCATAATTAATACAGATGGAGCGTATGAAAAAGGATATCAAAAAGTTTATATACACGTTCGTGCTGATTGCGGTTGCAGTCTTGTCGAGCGTGTTTATTTTTGCCCCCGAAGGCGTCGCGAGCGCAAATTCCGCGTGGGATAGTTATGACGGAGTTGATTCTGTCGGCGCAATCGTAAAAGGGGGAAATTGTCCTATCGTCGTTGACAGAGAGGACTTGACTTTCGATATATACCAAAGCGACGTGGGGATTTTTTATGATGAATACGAATCCCCGACGGGCAAAGTCAGCGCAAAATACACTTTTAGAAATCCGACGGATATTACGGCAAAAGTCGGATTGATTTTTCCGTTCGGTTACGCGCCAGAGCATTACGAGTACGCAACCGATAAAGACAAAGACAATAAGAAGTATTATTCCGTAAATGCCGACGGCGCGGATATCCCCAAGCGCATAAGGAATACTTATAAGCAAAGAAGAGAGAATTACGACATAGTCCAATTTGACCTCGATACCGACGTTGAGTATTTGTCCGAGGATTATATGGAAACGGACGAGCTTAAAAAAGACACCAAGGTGTACAAATACGTTTGCCACGCAAAAGACGGCTACGATATACCTCAAAAAGTGTCCGTATGGTGGATTGACGACGGCGAGGGAAAGGTTTTTTGCAATTATAGCAATTACGACGAATACGGTTATTACGCATATGAAAGGGTGTACGTAAAATGCGACGAAAATGGTGACGCCGTGTTTTACAGTACGCAAGATATTTCCTCTTCGCTTATGATAAAAGACGCAGGATACAAGGATAGAGTGCTCGATTACGAGGTGGCGGGAGAGGATACGCTTTTCAACGCAGTTATGTCAACTTACGACGAGGGAAACGGCGTCGAGGAAGCGGATTGGTACAACTCGTTCGTCGCAAGATACTATAAGTGCAAAACTTTTATAAACACCGATTTCAAAGTCGAGGATAGATTCCGTTGGTACGACTATACGCTTGAATTTGCGCCCTATCAAACCATCGTAAACGAGGTTGTCGCGCCGCTTTATCCGCACGTTACGAGAAAATACACTCCGAGATTGCACGACTATACGTACTTGCTTTCACCCGCAAAGTCGTGGGCAAGCTTCGGGGAGTTTCACCTTCGCATAAACACGGATATGTACGTCAAAAACGCATCTGTGGGAAAACTGAAAAAGCACAAAGGCTATTACGAGTATTCTTGCCAAGGCTTACCCGACGGGGAACTTACGTTCAGTATGTGCAAAAGCCCCGCGCCTATTACGCGGAGTGCGTGGTGGGGACTCGTGATAACGGGTATAGCGCTTGCTATCACGTCTGTGATTTGGATACCGATAATTGCCGTTATCATAGTGAAAGTGCGCAAAAAACGCATAGAAAAGAAGGCTTTGCAATCATATAGCGAGCAAAAACCGCCGTATAGCCCCGTATCGCAAAACGAATATTACAACACGGCGTGCGACGGTAAATCCGATATCGACAACCAAACGAGAAAAGGCAAAAAGCGGAAATAAACGAGTCGATGTATAACCGATTTTATCAATATATATCGATATAAACCGTTTTGGGGACAAAAACTTGACAATTTGGTGTGATAAGAGTATATTTTTTATCGATAAAAATATGCGAAACAGAGAGGCTATATTATGACCAAAGACAATAAAGAAATCTCCAAAGCCACACTAAACAGACTTCCGTCTTATCTCAAATATCTCTATCAACTTGACAAGCTCAACGTTGCCACAGTTTCGAGTACTACGATTGCAAACGGACTTAACCTCAATCCCGTGCAAGTGCGCAAGGATATCGCACTCGTATCTTCCGTTGCAGGTAAGCCGAAAATGGGCTACGTAACCAAAGAGATTATTGCGGATTTGGAAGGTTTTTTGGGATATAACAACACTCACGACGCTATTTTGGTGGGCGTCGGAGGACTCGGCAAAGCGTTTTTGGGTTATGGCGGTTTTGAAAACTACGGCTTGAACATCGTGGCGGCGTTCGATAACAACGAGAAAATCGTAAACACCAAAATAAACGGCAAACCCGTTTACGACGTGAGCAGATTGCAAGGCATCGTGGAAAGGTTCAATATCAAACTCGGCATCATCACCGTGCCCGCATACGCTGCGCAAGAAGTTGCGGACAGAATGGTGGCGGCGGGTATCAAGGCCATATGGAACTTCGCTTCCGTGCATCTCAACATCCCCTCAAACGTAGCACTCAAAAACGAAGATTTGGCGTCGTCGCTTGCATTGCTCAGCTTGCAAATACAATCCAACAGGACAGAATAACGGTATATTGTCTGTCTCTTATACACATATGACGCTGCCGAC
>URUQ01000011.1 GCA_900551145.1 uncultured Eubacteriales bacterium | reverse complement strand
CACCCCTTCCCTTCGGGCTTTCCCCTATTGCTCAAATTTATGTCATTTTTCTACTAGAACAAACATCGTTCGCAAGAGGGGCAACACTCGGCACGCGCATAGACGAGTATCGTTTACTCATTATGCCACTCGTTCGCCGATAAAAAGAACAACACTTATCGGCTCACTTGTACTGCACCCACAAGGCTTCCACACACAAAAGACAAGCGAACGAAAGCGTGATATATAAGATGAAAGCGCAGTCTTTTGTGTGAAGGGAAAAGGAGCACCAAGGCAAAAAGCAAACAATTGACACAAGTGACAATTGTGGCTAAAAGCCTTGTGTGTGACGCAAGCTTGGCGCTCGGTGCGGTCGGCGCCTTGCACCTCCAACTCCGAATAGGCACATTCCGTTAATAAGTGTGACATATAATAGAGTGTGGACTTAGAGGAAGGGGGAAGTTTTATTTTATAAAATTATTATTACCCTATCCGCATTTTGCGGATAGGGTAATTTTTATATATGGAAAAACAATGGCATATACTATTATATGGACTTAAAAAAATATATAGCAACGCAAACTGATTGCAAATTATATCTTGCGGATGCAAAGCAAATATCGACGTTCAGAGGCGGGGGAAAGGCGTGGGTTTTCGAGCCTGAAAGCACGGGAAAATTGATTGAAATCGTACACGCTTTAAGCGATGAAAATATAGACTTTTCTATGCTCGGAAAAGGCTCGAATACACTTATATCCGACGGGATTTGCAGCAGCGTTTTGATAAGCACAAGAGCACTTGACGGAGTGAAAACAGACGGCAATTTTGCCGTTTGCCGATGCGGTACGCCTATAAGCAAAGTGATAAGCGAGGGACGAAAAAGAGGGCTCGGAGGGCTTGAGTTTTTGAGCGGAGTGCCTTGCTCTATCGGCGGTGCGGTAAAGATGAACGCAGGGGCATTCGGCACACAAATCGGTGATTATATACACAAAATGCGTGTATTAAACCTTGATTGTGTGAATAAAAGCAAAATCGTCGTGCAAGAGATAAACGCCGAAGATTTGAGTTTTGCATATAGACGAGGGGTGAACGGGATAGTGCTCGACGCGGAGTTGAAACTTGACGAAAAGTCTGCGGAAAAGTCTATAAACGATGCAAAGAGGTATATCTCGTTTAGGCGTAAGAAACAACCGAATTTGCCCTCTTTGGGAAGTGTGTTCAAAAACGGGAGCGAAGCAAGCGGAAAACTCATTGAAAACTGCGCTCTCAAAGGTGAAAAAAGAGGCGGTGCACGGATAAGCGAAAAGCACGCCAATTTCATAGTCAACGAGGGCGGTGCGAGTGCGGAAGATTATCTATATCTCGTCGAGCTTTGCAAAAAGAGAGTGTACGAAAACGCGGGCGTTTTGCTCGAAGAGGAATTTGTCCTGATTAAATGATATTTTGCAAAATTTTACATCGTTTTCAAATTGTGTGAGGAAAATAACGAGTATGTGTTGAAAAATTTTATAATTTAATATACAATAATTCAGTATAGCGTGGGTGTGCGCGCCTATGCGTACGTGAGTGAGTTATGAAATTTTGTTGCGACTATCATCTTCATACTTTTGCAAGCGACGGGCGATGCTCTATTCTTTCGCATGCAAAAAAAGCGGACGAGATCGGGCTTGAACAAATCGCGATAACCGACCACAGTTTTTCAAGCACGATATTTCATTTGACGAAGCGCAAGTGGCAAAAACAAAAGAAGCAAATAAACGACCTCGATTGCAAAGCCAAAGTGTTGCACGGCGTTGAGGCAAACCTCGTCAATACGAGCGGTGACATCGATGTCCCCGACGACGTGATAAAAGAGGCGGACGTGCTTATCGTGGGCTTTCATCGGTATATCGGTTTTCGCGGTGAAAAGCGTGGCGGATATGCAAGGCGTTGGCTTTTTGAGAACGGATTTTGCTCAAAGAAGGCGAGGCAAAAACTTATAAAGCTCAACACCGAGGCGTATATTGCGGTTATGGACAAATTCCCTATCGATACGATTGCGCACCTCAATCATCGCGCGCTCGTCGACGTAAAGAGAGTCTGTGACAAGGCAAGAGAGAAGGGTGTGTATATCGAGCTCAACGAAAAGCACCTCGACGCATTGGAAGAGTGGGTGGACGCCTTAAAAGATAGCGGTGTAAAATTCATCGTGGGAAGCGACGCACACGATACGAAAAAGATAGGAAAATTTGCAAAAACCGCCGAGTTTATCAAGGCGCACGACATACCGATAGATAGAGTTTTCGGAATAGACGGAAGGGTTGCCGTCTTCAAAGACAAGAGAGATAAAAAAGGATAAAAATATGAGTTTCAAAGACGACGCACATAGCGAATTGCTTGGAGTATTGCCCGTATCTAACGACGAGATAACCGCGTTTTTGAGCGCGCTTTCAAAGGCGTGCGGAAGCATAGAAATAGTTAAGAAAAGGCTCAATTTGTGCTTGCAATTGGACAGTTACGAAGAGGGCGTGAAGATAGTGGATTTGTTCAAACAAATCTATCCTGCCGATTTCGAGCTTTCCTTTGACAAGGCAAAAAGCGGTGTCAGACAAGGCGCACAAGTGTGCGTGCTTCAAGTGCCGAGCGGTTTTAGCAAACAAGCGTTGCAAGATTTCGGACTTATGGAAGTCAACGCCGACGAATATATGAGTTTTGTCGAGGGCGTTCCGCAAGACTTGGTGCGCACGGAGAAGTGCAAACTTGCCTACTTCAAAGGCTTGTTCTTGGGGTGCGGAAGCGTGTACGTGCCCTCGGGCGCAAATCAAGCGGAAAAGAGAGACGGATACCACTTCGAGTTGCAACTTGACGACGACCTCTTTGCCGACGACGTTATGGAACTTTTGAGTGACCTTCGCATAAACACGCGTATGAGCGAGAGGGGCGAGCATAAACTGCTCTACGTCAAGGACAAGGACGAAATCGTCAAAATCCTTGCCAAACTCGACCTCGTGGACAGTGTGCTGAAACTTCAATCAATCATAGACGAGAGAGAAACGGCAAACAGTCTCAACCGCGCGATAATCTGCGAGACTGCAAACCTTGACAAGACTTTTGCCGCCGCAAGCAAACACTTGCTTGCAATCGGAGAACTGAAAAACAGAGACGAATTCGACAGTCTTGCCCCGTCGCTCAAAGAGACGGCTCAAGCACGTGCGGAGCATCCCGAAGCGACGCTTCAAGAACTTGCCGATATCCTTGGCGTGAGCAAGAGTTGCCTCAATCACCGACTTAGAAAGATTGTGGAATTGGCGGGAATGGAATAAAGCGAGAAAAAATCTCTAAAATGCAACTTTCCCCCTTCCTCATGTGTTTCCCCTATTCCGTTCCCCCTCTGCGCAATGCTTGAGGGAACCCACGGAACTGCTCCGCAGGGGGCAACACTCGGCACGCGCATAGACAAGTATCGTTCACTTGTTATGTCACTCGTTCGCCGACAAAAAGAACAACACTTGTCGGCTCACTTGTACTATCCGTCGAGCTTGGCGCTCGATTTGCTCGCCGCCTTGCGGCTCGAAGTTCCGCCTTCGAATAAGTATCTAAAAATTAAGAAACAAAAGGATAAATATGACAGATTTCGTACATCTTCATCTACACACCGAATACAGCCTTTTGGACGGCGCGGTTAGACTTTTGCAAGTCGCGCCCGATCCGTCAGATCCCAAAAAGACTATAAAGACGCACCCTCTTTGCGACGCTCTCAAAGCAAGAGGTATGGACGCCGTCGCGATAACCGACCACGGCAATATGTATGGCGTGCATACGTTTGTATCCGTGCTCCGCGCGGACGGAATAAAGCCCATTATCGGTGAGGAATTTTACGTTGCAGACGATATGTACGCAAAGACGGCGGACGTGCTTAAACAACGTTACCACCTTATATTGCTCGCAAAGAACATGACGGGGTATAAAAACCTTATGAAACTCTCGTCAATGGCGTTCGTGGACGGTTTTTATATGAAACCGCGTATAGACCTCAAACACCTCAAAGAGCATAGCGAGGGGCTTATCTGCCTTTCGGCGTGTCTTGCGGGGCAAATTCCGAGGCTTATACTTGCGGGTGAGTACGAAAAGGCAAAAAATCTTGCAATCGAGATGCGAGATATGTTTGCCCCGGGGGACTTTTATATAGAACTTCAAGACCATCATCTTGCCGAAGACAAGATAGTTATGAATCCGCTTTGCCAAATCGCGCGCGAAATCGGTGTAAAAGTGGTGGCTACCAACGACGTCCACTATATCGAAAAAGAGGACGCCGATATGCAAGATACGATGATGTGCATTACGCTCGGTTGCAAAAAGAGCGAGATAAATAACGCGCGTTTCGAGACGGACGAGTTCTATCTCAAAACGGGTGACGAAATGGCGGAATTGTTCAGTTGGTGTCCCGAGGCTATCGCGTCTACGAGAGAGATTGCCGACAAGGTGGACGGAGACTATTTCATCACAAAACACGCCTCGATTATCCCTAAATACACCAACGAAGAGATGGGGGACAGAGACGAGGCGCAATACCTTCGCGACCTTGCCTACGAGGGCGTAAAACGCAAATACGGATATATCGACGATACCATTCAAAAACGCCTCGAATACGAACTGGGCGTCATTCACAAATGCGGATTTGACGGCTACTTCCTCATTGTGTGGGACTACGTGCACGCCGCCCAACAAATGGGCATACCGGTAGGCCCCGGAAGAGGTAGCGGCTGCGGTTCTATCGTGGCGTACGGCATAGGCATAACGGACATCGACCCTCTCAAATACAACTTGCTCTTTGAAAGATTTTTGAGCGAAGAGCGCGTATCTATGCCGGACTTTGACGTGGACTTCTGCTTCGTGCGCCGTCCCGAAATCATCGATTATTGCATAAAGAAATACGGCAAAGACAACGTATCGCAAATTATTGCGTACTCCACGATGAGTGCAAAGGCAGTCGTCAAGGACGTTGCGCGCGTATTCGACGTGCCGTACGGCGAGTCCGCCAACTGGGTTAAAGAAATACCCGCAATGGGCAAACCGCTTCTACCGCAAGTTTTGACTGAAGGAAGCGAATTTTACAGCGAGGACTTTAAGAAACTATACGACAACAATCCCACCGCAAAGATGGTCATCGACGTTGCGATGAGGCTCGAAGGTATGCCGAGGCAGACCTCGATGCACGCCGCAGGCGTCGTTATCTGCGCAGACCCTATCGTAGAGCACTGCGCACTGTCGCGAAACGGTGACGTTATCACCACTCAATTCGACAAAGTCATAGTTGAGGAACTCGGACTTCTCAAAATGGACTTTTTGGGGCTCAAAACGCTCACCGATATAGATGAAGCACTCAAACTTATCAAAGCGGACAAGGGCATAGAACTCGACTTCCACAAACTCGGCTACGAGGACCACAAAGTGTACGAACTTATTTCTTCGGGTGACTGCGAAGCGGTGTTCCAACTTGAAAGCGGCGGTATGAAAAAGTTTATGGCGCAACTGCAACCCGACTGTCTCGAAGACGTCGTCGCAGGTATATCGATGTACCGCCCGGGACCGATGCAGTTTATCGACTTGTTCTTGGAGGGCAAGCGCAATCCAGACAAGGTGCAATACGCGCATCCGCTTCTCAAAGAGATACTCGAAAACACCTACGGGTGCATAGTGTATCAAGAGCAAGTTATGCAAATCGCGCAAAAAATCGCGGGATTCAGCTTTGGCGGTGCGGACATTATGAGACGTGCTATCGCAAAGAAGAAATTGTCCGTGCTCGAACAACAACGCGACATCTTCCTCCACGGAGGTAAACTTGACGGCGACAAGACGGGCAAGTACGTTCCCGGTGCGGTCGCAAACGGCGTAAGCGAAGAGATTGCAAACCACCTCTTCGACCAAATCTTAAAATTTGCAAGCTATGCGTTCAATAAGTCGCACGCCGCCGCTTACACCTTCCTCACGTACCAAACGGCGTACCTCAAATGCTATTATCCCACTCACTTTATCGTGGCTGTGGTCAACAACCGCATAACCAACGCCGACGAAGTGAAGCACTATATGAACTACTTGAAGCGCACGGGCGTAAAGACGCTTTCACCCGATATCAATCGCTCGCAAAAGAACTTCTCAATCGAGGGAGAAAACGTGCGATACGGGCTTATGGGCATCAAGAACGTGGGTGAACAAGCCATGGAATACGTGCTTACCGAAAGAGCGCAAAACGGTGAGTTTAAGGATATACGCGACTTCCTCGACAGATGCGCGGGGCAAGTGAACAAGCGTATGATTGAAAGCCTTATCAAGGGCGGAGCGATGGACTGCTTCGGCAAGACGCGCGCAACGCTTATGTCGTCTTACGAGCGCATTATGGACACCGTGCTTGCGGACAAAAAGAGCAAGATTTCGGGACAAATGTCGCTGTTTGACGAACTTATCGAGGATACGGAAATAAAATATACGGAAACGCCCGAATATCCCAAGTCCGAAATTCTCAAATACGAGAAAGAGGTTCTCGGAATGTATCTTTCGGGACATCCCCTCGACGACTATTGCGACGACAAGCACGAATTTGACTTCGATACGGCGCAACTTTACGTCGAAGAAGCGGACGAGGACGGCAACGTCGAAATGGCGGTTGACCAAAACCTTGCGGGCAAGAGCGTCAAATTCGGTTGTATCGTGTCTTCGTTCGAGAAAAAAGCCACGTCAAAACAACAAAAATTCGCAGTGGGAAGAGTTGAGGACAGAATGGGTTCCATCGCGTTTTCGATGTATCCGCGCGCATACGAAAAGTACGGCGAATTGCTTGGCGCGGACGCTCCTCTCAAAGTGTACGGCAAGATAGACCTCAGAGATGAGAGCGAGCCGAAAATAAGCATTGAAAAAGCGGAACTTTGGCACAACGAAAAGGCGGAAGCAATAAACAACGAGCCTCAAACGGCAAAGACAAACGGAATACTTTACGTTCTCTTGCACAACGGCGTTGAAAAGGATATGGTTGCGGACGTGCTTGCATTGCACCCCGGGGACACGCCTTGCCAAGCGCAAGTGCGCCAAAACGGCACCAACAAACTTATGCAATTTTCGCAAAAAGTGGACGTGTGCGAAGACTTGCTGACGAGACTTCAAGACGTACTCGGCGCAAGCAGAGTGAAATACGTTGTGAAAAATTAATAATTTTCTTTGCGCCGAATGCTAAACACGTGTCACTTATCTCTTTGAGATAACTTGACACATATTTAGGCGCAAACGTCCTACACAAAAGCAATCGGAGCATTGCTTTTGTGCGTAAGGTCTCACAACCTTGAGACGGCTCGGCGGTTGCTCGGATAGAAAGTTGATGCTCACAACGACACTTCGTGGATTTATAAACTACGGCTCCGCCTGTCTACGAGAGCCGTTAGGCGCAATGAATTGCGCTAATGGAATATTCCACAACTCGCACGAAGTGCGAATATCACTTTTTGCGATAGCAAAAAATATCACTTGTGCGTAGCACAAATATCACTGCACCTACGGTGCAATATCACTCTTGCTACGCAAGAATAAAAATAGAAAAAACTTTTATAAGAGGTTATCAATATGGCAAAAAACAATTCCGGCATCAAAAAAGTTGCCGTCCTCACAAGTGGCGGTGACGCCAGCGGTATGAACGCGTGCGTGCGTGCTTGCGTGCGTTATGCTTTGAATCAGGGTTATGAGGTCTATGGTGTAAAACACGGTTACAAAGGTCTCGTCAACGACGAAATATTCAAGATGGAATACTCCTCCGTGTCCAACTGCGTGCATGCGGGCGGTACGATTTTGCGCTCGTCCAGGTGTCCCGAGTTCAAAGACAAAGACGTTATGCTCAAAGCGGTTGACAATCTTCTTTCAAAGGGCATAAACAATCTTATCGTCATCGGCGGTGACGGCTCGTTTAGAGGTATGGAAGCAATCCACGAAAACACGTCTCTCAACGTCATCGGTATCCCGGGCACTATTGACAACGATATGGGATATACCGACTCGACTATCGGCTTCGATACGGCGTGCAACACGGTTGTAGACGCTATCCTCAAGTTGCGCGATACCATCACTTCTCACGACAGAATTATGATTTTGGAAGTTATGGGCAGAGAGTGCGGAAACATCGCTCTCAACAGCGCGGTTGCGGGCGGTGCGGAATACGTAATCGTGCCCGAAGTCCCCACGGACGTGGATGAAGTGGCACAAACCATCAAGCAAGGCTTTGACAAGGGCAAATCTTCCTCAATCATAGTGCTTGCCGAGGGCAAGACGGAACTTACCGACGAGCTCACTCAAAAGATAAGCGACGCAACGGGCAGACGCGTCAACCATATGGCTCTCAAATGGATGCAAAGAGGCGGTATTCCGACGGTTGAAGACAGAGTACTTGCGGCAAAAATGGCATGCAGAGCGGTGGAACTCATCGAGTGCGGTCAAAGCGGTAGGGTTATCGGCATAAAGGGCGGTGAAATCTTCGATACGACGGTTATCGAGGCACTTGCTTGCAAGAAAGGCTTTGACGAAAAACTCTATCAACTCTCTCAAATCATCAGTAGATAAAAACAAAAACATATATATCCGCTCAAAGCGGAATCGCAAAAGCGAAAAGGAGATAATATGAAAAACTTGAAAGGCGCTTGTATGTTCGGACAAAGCGGTGGCCCTACGTCCGTTATCAACAGCAGTGCGGCGGGCGTATTTACCGAGGCGCTCAAACAAGACAACATCACGGCGGTTTACGGCCTCGAACACGGCATCGTGGGACTTCTCAACGAAAAATTCTTCGATATGTCCAAAGAGGATGCAAAAGAAATCGAATTGCTCAAATACACGCCGTCATCGGCACTCGGCTCAGTGCGCTACAAGCTCAAAGACGCGTCCGTGGACGACACCGACTACAAGCGTATTTTGGAAGTGTTCAAAAAATATAACGTCCGCTACTTCTTCTACAACGGCGGAAACGACAGTATGGACACTTGCAACAAAATCAGCAAGTATTTGCAATCCGTAGGCTACGAGTGCAACGTCGTCGGCGTTCCTAAAACCATCGACAACGACCTTTACGGCACAGACCATTGCCCGGGCTATGCAAGCGCGGCAAAATACATCGCAACCACCACTATGGAAGTCAATCTCGACGCAAAAGTGTACGACACACCGATGGTGTGCGTTATCGAGGCTATGGGCAGACACGCCGGTTGGCTTACGGCGGCGGCGGCTTTGGCGGGCGTAAACGGACTCGGCGCAGACCTCATTTATTTGCCCGAAATAGACTTTGACGTGGACAAATTCGTCGAAGACGTCAAGGCGGTGTGCGCAAGAAACAACAACAAGTGCATCGCTGTAGTTTCAGAGGGTATTCACGACAAGAACGGCACGCTTATTTGCGAAAGCGTAGGTGCGGCGGCGGCAAGAGACAGTTTCGGCCACGCACAACTCGGCGGTGTTGCTTCTATCCTTGCAAACCTCATCAAAGCAAAGACGGGATTTAAGACAAGAGGTATCGAACTTAGCCTTATGCAAAGATGCGGTGCTCACCTTGCTTCCGGAAACGACGTGGAAGAGGCGTTCAATGCGGGTGCGTTTGCAGTCAAGAGTGCGTGCGATGGTGAGACGGACAAAATGGTCATCTTCAAGCGTGAAAAGGACGAAAACGGCAACTACGTTTGCAAAAACGTGCTTATGCCTCTCGAACTTGCTGCAAATACCGAAAAGAAAGTCCCGCTTGAATGGATTATCAACGACGGCACTTACGTAAGCGACGAGTTTATCGAGTACGCGCTTCCGCTCATTCAAGGCGACGCAAAAGCACCGCTTGAAAACGGACTTCCCAGATTTGCAAGACTCAAAAAAGTCTACGCAGGCAAATAATTCGGGTTAAAAATATAATCAATTTATGGCGTTTGGCACGGCTTTGCCATGCATTGCCGTGCCGAAGGCTCATTTTTCGCGCATAAGGAGGGAATATTATGGCGGAACAAAAAGACTTCTTTGCCGTATGGTACAGAAGAGACAAAAAGACGCTCAAAAGAGAGTTCGTAAACAAGGTCGTAGAGGCCGGTGACGACAAGAATTTGAGTATGAGCGAGTATCGCTCCAAGGTGCGTGACCTCAAAGCCGAATACAAGGCAAACAAACACGCAATGAAAGCACTCGACAAGAGGCTTGAAAAGAAATTTAGAAAAGAATACGGTATGATGCGCCGTCCGTTTATGGCGGACGTTTTCGACATCGTGGAAGAGTCGAGAGCAATCCCCAACGGAAGGACGCCGTTTAACGACGAAATCAAGATAATCAAAGACGTCGTATATAAGAGCGCGGACGGAATAGATTTGCATATGGATATATATCTTCCGTCTCATCCGCTTTCAGAAAAAGCGCCGCTTGTTATTGATATCCCCGGGGGAGGTTGGATGATACACAACCGCCATCGTCGCGACGGATACGCAAGATGTTTTGCCGTTATGGGTGCTGTCGTGGCGGTTATAGACCATAGACTTTGCCCCGAAGTGTTTTTCCCGAAGGACCTCGAAGATTGCGTCGACGCATACAATTTCCTTTGCGATCACGCAGACGAATACGGTATAGATAAAAACAATATCACAGTCACGGGCGACTCGTCGGGCGGACATATGACGGCGTGCATCGGTTGTATGGCTTCCGTGCCCGAGTATAGACAAGATCTCGGCTTGCCCGAGCTTAAAACCAAGCCCGTGGCACTTATCGCAATAAGCGGTGCGTTCAGTTTCGAGGTGATGTATCGCATACCCTTTACGCACTTGTTTATTGTGCGCTATTTCTCGGGACAAAAATCGCGCAAGGCGTTTAGGAATTGGAAGTTCTATAAACAAAGCGATCCGTACAATTGGCTCAATCCCGATTTTCCGCCTATGTACAACAACGGCGGTATGACCGATCCGCTTTGCTTCGGTGAGGCAAAGAGAATGGCAAAAGCACTTGACAAGGCGGGGGTTGAAAACGAATATCGCATAGGCAAAAATCTCTTTCAATCCGCACATTGCTACGTGCTTCGCTTTCCTTTCTCACCCGCAAGAAAGGATATGCTTGCCCTCTACGGTTGGTATGCCAAGAAAGAGGCCGAAAGGGGCGTGGATATGAGTGCGGGCTATGCGAGAGTAGAGAAGTTTATGAACAACTACAAAAAGGCTTTGAAAGGTAAGATAGAGTGTTAAGAGTTTATGAGGGCGACGTTATAGAAGGCGAAGTCGTGGACTTTGCAAGCGACGGTGAAGGGATAGTCAAAATCGATTCCTACGCCGTTTTCGTGCCGTTCGCAATCAAAGGCGAAACCATTCGCGCAAGAGTGCGTCACGCAAAGAAAGATTATGCCTTTGCCGACCTAATCGAGGTTTTATCCGTCTCAAAAGATAGGATAAAACCCAAATGCACGTATTTCGGGCGTTGCGGAGGTTGCGATTTGCAACATCTTTCGAGGGATTGCCAACTGTATATCAAAAAGCAATCCGTGCAAAACGCAATCAAGAAAATCGCAAATATCGATATAGCGGTAGACGACGCGGTGCGCCTCAACGACTGGGAATATCGCAACAAGATATCCCTTCCTTTCGGCTATAAGAGCAAGAGCGGAAGAGTTACGCTCGGGTTCTTTGAAAAACGTTCGCACAGCGTAGTGCCTATGAAATGGTGTCCGCTTCACGGACAGTGGGCGTCGACGCTTATGGCGGACGTATCGGAATGGGCAAACGCAAATTCTATATCCGTATACGACGAGATATCGCGCAAGGGACTTTTGAGACACCTCGTCGCAAGAATGCTCGATACGCTCACGGTGACGCTCGTAGTCAACGGAAGCCGTGTTCCGCACCTCGACGCGCTTTGTCAAAAACTCGAAGAGGACTTTCCCTCCGTCGCAGTTTATATAAGCGAAAATAGCAAGAACACCAACGCTATTTTCGGCAACGAGGCAAGGCTCGTTTACGGCAAGGAAAGAAAACAAAATCTCGGCACGTTCGAAGCGGTGGTATCGCCTTTAAGTTTTTTGCAAGTGAATAACGACGTGCGCGACGCAATATACGACGACGTATGCCACGTGCTCGAAGACTTTGACGGAGATATCGTCGAACTATACTCGGGCGTGGGGCTTTTGACCGCGCAAATCGCAACGAGATTGAAAGATAGCAAAATCACCGCAGTGGAAATCGTTCCCGATGCAACGAGGAACGCCGATGCACTTATGAAATCGCTTTCTCTTGACGAGAGAGTGACAAACGTGTGTGAAGACGCCCTTGACTTTATGCGCAAGATGAGCGAAGAAGCGGATAAAAACGCGTCGCAATCTGACGAGAAACTGCCCGAGGAAATCACTTCCTCACCGTATTATCTCGGTGAAGAGAAGGAAATATCCAAGCCGTCCGCACTCATTCTCGACCCTCCGAGAAAGGGGTGTGACAAAGACGTTTTGGAAGGCGCAAAAAAGGCAAATTTTGCAAAAATAGTGTATGTCAGTTGCAATCCGCAAACGCTTGCAAGGGATTTGAAAATCTTGTCCGACCGATATATCGTCGAGCGCGTTACGCCGTACGATATGTTCCCGCAAACGAGCAACACGGAAGTGCTTTGCGTGCTTCGCAGAAGATAAATCGCAACGAAAGCAAAAGAGGTATGATATGAAAAAAATCGTTGTATCCATATTATTAATATCTATTATCGCGATATGTTCGCTTGCGCTTGTAGCGTGCAATGACGAGAAAGAAAACGCACACGACCAAGAGGAAACAATCGAAACCGATTTGAGCGTCGATTTACAAAGCGACGTCGGATTGTATTTTCTTGACGAAAACGCTTCGTACGTCAGATACTCCAAAGACCTAGATTCGCGTTATTTCGACAAAAACAAACCGACTATCGTGTATTTCCACGGTTGGTTGCCGAGCGGCGCAGGCGAGGGTGAGATTGCGTTTAAGTCCACATCCGTGTGCAGAGGTTGGACGGAGCAAGGATATAACATTTGCGTACTCGACTATGCAAGATATGCAAAGGACCTCGAAAAACTGTTTGAAAAAATATGGATA
Organism: uncultured Eubacteriales bacterium; assembly: GCA_900551145.1. GTDB lineage: Bacteria > Bacillota > Clostridia > Christensenellales > CAG-917 > CAG-475. The sequence continues at coordinate 5,080 of URUQ01000011.1, read as the reverse complement.
GAATTTGACGGAAGTCACTCCGTAGGATGCCGTTTTGCAAAAGAGTATATAGATTGTTTTGCCGATTATGAAAAAGAAATCAGATTCGTATCGCATAGTTTCGGCGCACATTCAGCACTTGCCACGGCGTATATAACCGCGAAGATGTATGAAAAAGGCGTTATAGAAAATAATATCGTTCCCACACGTATGACTTTTGCCGACCCGTATCTCGGAGATATCATTTATCAGATTACGGGCAATTCTGCGGGCGAAACGATTGACGGCGTCAGAGAAAAAGTGAACGGAAGATCTACGACGGAAGTGTTTGCCGATTGCATGCAGTATCTTGCGGACAAGGGTGTGGCTATGGACGTTTACGCAGGTATGCCGTTTGCATACGACCAATTCCTCGAAGACGAACCGCAAAGAAGAACGGCTTGCAAGAAAAAACTTTACGACAACGCCGTTTGGACAATTCTCGTAGGAATGCAGAATGAATACGGAAAAGTGGGAGATATACATACTCTCACGCTCGATTGGGTGTTTGACTCTTTCTTTGCTCCCGTAAAAGAGGACGAAAACGGCTTTTACCCGACAGCCGCACTCGACGATACGAGAATCAAAGAACTGAAAGGAAAACTTTTCAACAGCACGCTCGAAGGACTCGATGTCGAAAAAGACGTGCTCGTTGAAGTAAAAAGAAACGACGAGGTGTAAAGTGAAAGCAGAGTTGATAAATAAATCGGCAAGCGGTATTGAAACTTACACAATCGAAAACGACAACGGGATGAGAGCGGAATTTATTACTTTCGGCGCGCGCATATTCAAATTGTTCGTAAAGGATAAGAACGACAATCTCGTTGACGTAGTGGCGGGCTTCGACACTCCCGACGGATTTAGAGAAGAAAACCCCTATTTCAACGCGGTTATCGGCAGAGTGGGCAACCGTATCGGCGGGGCAAAATTCACGCTTGACGGCAAAGAATATAATCTCTACAAAAACGACGGCAACAACCACTTGCACGGTGGGAAAGTCGGCTTCGATTCGAGAATGTGGACGGCGCAAATATTGGGTGACGACAGCGTGAAGATGTCGAGATTGTCGCAAGACGGTGAGGAAGGATACCCCGGCAATTTGCAAGTGAGCGTCACGTATACGCTTACACCCGATAACGCACTCGAACTCAAATACGAGGCGGTTTGCGACCAAGATACGATATGTTCGCTCACCAATCACGCCTATTTCAATCTCGACGGAACGTTTGAAACCGTGCTCGATCACGAGGTGTTTATAGGCGCGGATAAAGTGACCGTAGTTGACGACGAACTTATCCCTCACGGTGAACTTAAAGACGTGAAAGGCACTGCTTTCGATTTCACAACGGCAAAGAAAATCGGCAAAGATATCAAGGCAGACGAGCATATGATAGAAATCGCAAGAGGGTACGATTTCAACTACGTTTTGAGAGGTGAGGGCGTGAGAAAAGTTGCCACGGCTTACTCGCAAAACAGCGGTATAGAGATGAGCGTGTACACGGATAGAAAGTGTATGCAGCTTTACACGGGCAACTTTTTAGGCGGACTCAAAGGCAAAAAAACGTACGGATATCAAAGCGCGTTTTGTATGGAAACGCAAGGCTATCCCAACGCATGCAACGTGCCCGAATTTGACAGCATGACGCTTGAAAAAGACACCAAATACACGGCGTACACCAAGTATGCTTTTGACATAAAATGACGAAAAAGCCGTTTTATAACGACAAAACGAAAGGATAAAATACGGATATGGACGTAATTCAAAACAAACTTAACGATTTTCAAAAACTCGTAGACGAGGGTATGGACGCAACAAACACCGTTCTTGCACTCAAACTTATCGGCATAGACGGCTACGACGAAGACACGATAAAGTCCTTCAAACTTTGGGGTGACTATATGCCGATGTCGGACGAAAATCCCTACACGGAAGCGCAACGCAATTTGCATATTTTGTGGGAAAGTGTAGACAGAGTTCCGCTTGGCGTAAACTGCGCTTTTGCGGTGCCGTTCAGACAAATTATCGCAAAGAAACTTTTCAAAAAATGCGGTGAGGGTTTCGTGGCAAACGAGGGTTGCAGATTCAATTATGCAAATCAAATCGAAATCGGCGACAACGTGTCTTGGAATGCGGGTTGCTATATCGACTCCAAGGGCGGTGTCAAATTCGGCGACTTTGCAATGCTCACTGAATACGTCAAGATTTTCTCACACTCGCACAGCGAACACGACCACATGCAAAGAGAATACAACGGCGTTGAAATAGGACCTTATGCAAAAGTGTACACCAACGCAAGCATACTGCCGGGAGTCAAACTCGGCACGGGCGCAGTGGTTGCTACCGGCGCAATCGTTACGAAGAGCGTGGACGATTTTACGCTCGTATCGGGCATCCCCGCAAGAGTGCAACGCATGCGCAAATTCGACGGAAAAGACCTCAAAGAAATGAACCAGTATATGATGAAAAACAGGCTTTTCCAAACTTACGACGGAGACTAATTTTTGAATTGAAAGTGATATTGTTGCTATGCAACAGTGATATTCTCGCAAAGCGAGAGTGATATTGCGGCGTTGCCGCAGTGATATTCGCACTTCGTGCGAGTTGTGGAATATTCCATAGCGTCGATATGAAATATAAACTATACATCTTTGACCTTGACGGGACGATACTCGATACATTGACGGACTTGTGGCGCGCGGTTAATTATACTATGCGCAAGTTCGGTTATCCCACGCTTGAAAAAAACGAAGTGGCGGATAGGACAGGCAACGGCATTGCAAGGCTCGTGAGATTGAGTTTGCCCGAGGGTGTGGACGAAGATACGCAAAAGAGTGCGCTTGCGATATTCAAGCAATATTACGTGGAACATTGCGACGACAACACCAAGCCGTACGAGCATATAAAAGACGTGATTGGCACTCTCAAAGAGAGCGGGGCAAAGTGCGCAGTGATATCCAACAAAGCGGACGAGGCGGTGCAAAAACTTACGAAGGATTATTTTGACGGCTCGTTTGACATCGTTATGGGGCAAAAAGACGGCGTGCGCCAAAAACCTTATCCCGACGAAGCGGAAAGTGTGCTCAAAGAACTCGGAGTCGAAAAGCAAGACGCCGTTTATATAGGCGATAGCGAAGTGGACGTGCAAACCGCACAAAACGCGGGTCTCGACCTCATTGCGGTGAGTTGGGGCTTCCGCGGGAAAGCACGTCTTGTGGAGTGCGGCGCAAATGTGATTATAGACACGCCCGAGCAAATACTCGAATATTGACGTAGGTATTATGCAGTATGAATAGAATTGAATTTGAGGATTATATCAAAAACAATTATAACGCAGAGCCCGATTTTCCGTGGTCAAGATATCCGTCGTACGGAGTGTTTCGTCACAAAAACAACAAAAAGTGGTTTGCGCTTATTATGAATATTTCCAAAAATAAGTTGGGACTGCAAGGAAACGATTGTGTGGATGCGGTGAACTTAAAATGCAGTCCTATGATGATAGGAACGCTGATTGACGGAGAGAATATTTTTCCCGCATATCATATGAGCAAAGCAAATTGGATAACCGTTGTATTGGACGAAAATATCGAAGAAGATAAAATAAAAATGCTTTTGGATATCAGCTTTGAAATGACGGCGGTGAAAATAAAAAGTAAGAGAATTTGATATAAACTTGTTATAAAACACCACTAAATAAGACCGACGAACGATAGCGTCGGTCTTTTGTTTTTCAAAAGCGAGTGAAGTTGCTTTTTATTCGATAGGCAGTTGCGTCGTTTCGGCGGTTTCCGTTTGGATAGTTGTGACGGGCGTCGTTTGAACGTCTGCGGCAACGAATTGCGCCTCTTGAACGTTGGTATCTACGTCGACTTGGGAAGGGAAGTCGTTGTCGTGGAGATGTTCGGAGGGTATAAAGTCGGACATATCGATATTATCGATTTCGTTCTTTTTCAAAAGTTTACCGCCGGCAAATCCTTTGCCCGCAACTTCCGCCGCTTGCGTGACGTACATAAACGCTTGCGGATCGCACTCTTTGACGATGTCTTTGACACGATTGACTTGCTTCTTGGACGTTACGCATAGTATGACGTTATGTTCCTTGCCCGTGTAATAACCGATGGATTTGGATATCGTTACGCCTCTATGGAGTTTCACGGAGAGCTCGTGCGCGATGGCGTCCGATTTGTCCGTGATGATTGTGAATACGAGCGATGACATCAAGCCCGATTCCACTATGTCGCACACTTTGGATTGAGTGAAAAGCGATATAAACGAGAAGAGAACGGGTGAAAGCAACGTAACCATAATTTGCGAAGTGTCGGTCATTTCTTTTACTTTTGGAATACTCAAAAAGCCGGAAATGATTGCAACCACGCAGTCGCAAGCAGTTATCCACCATTGGGTATGGGCGGCGGGGTTGTGGGCATATATCATCTTGCCGATGATATCCGTACCGCCTATGCTGAGGTCTTGGCGGAACATAAAGCCCATTGACACGCCCGCGAAAGCACCGCCTGCAAGTGCCGCAAGGAGCTTAAGTCCGTAATTGCTTACCTTAAATTGAGGACAACCGACCGCCGAAAACATATACATCGAGCCCGAGAATATGAGCACGCATATTGCGGTGGTTATCGCAAACTTTTTGTCAAGCGCCTTATACGCTATCAAAAAGAGCGGAACGTTCATTATTATGGTGAAAACACCGGGGTCAAACAAACTATTGGACAACATACGAATCGTGGCGTTGGGACTGTCCGCCGCGGCAAGGTGAATAAGCGCGGCAAGTCCGCCGACTCCGCCCGGCGCAAAACCGTTGGGATTGATAAAAATGTATGCCGAAAACGATCTCAAAACCGAGAGTGAAACCATCAAGGCAAATATTTTGAGCCAGTACGACGTTTGATTTTTGTCCAAAGTAAGTTTTTTCATATTCCCACCCACGCGGAAACTATGTTTCCGTGATGTATAAACAAGATTAAGAATTTCTATGATAAAAGTCAAGCGTTTTGACAATTTGTGGATTTACAAAAAAATATCATGCATTTGTATTATATTTTAATAGCT